>JAFZKA010000121.1 GCA_017551925.1 Bacteroidaceae bacterium
CTGAGATATCCTTTATCTCCTTGGCCTTGATCCACTTACCCTCTTCCGGAATGGGAGCGGGACCGTGCTTGGGACCTTTCTGGACCACGCACATGTTTTCAACTTCTTTTGAGTAAATCATAAATGGAATATGGTTTTTTATGATGATTTCTTAACAGGATGCAAAATTACTCTTTTTTCGTTTTTATTGAGCAGAACTTGTGTTATCTTTAATAAATTTGCAACTGAAAAAATCAACAGTTATGAAAAGAAACCTGTTCCGCACACTTTTTTTGACACTTATATCTTTGGTATTGGTATGTTCATGTGACCCCCTGGAACCTTCAACCCGTACCGAAACACTTATGCGCTATGCAACCGTCCGTTCTGACGGAATCAAAGCCTATCTTGAACTGGACGGAATCAGTGAGATTCTCAAAATAAAGAATTTCTCTACTGCAAATGACATGAAAACCTTCAACGTTAAGGATGGAGACCGTGTCCTGATTACAATGTCGGTTCAAAGTTTTGACAATGTCGTTGGTGAGAACATAACCATTGATTATATGTCAAAGGTCAAAACAATAAAAGTGGCAACATCCCGACCGGCCGGCACCAACAACTATTATTACGTCTTTGAAAAACATGAATTGGGGCGCACGGAATACCCTGAGATATGGTCACAAGGGCATTTTGTCAATGTAACTCCCGTCATATTCACTCATGACTCTGAGATAAAGAAACTGCCGGAGTTTTCATTATATCCGCTGTATGTCAAAAGAGACACTCTGGTTGCACGTCTCTATCTGAATTTCCCTGAAAGCGACTTCGGTCCCGGCTATCAGGCCCATCAGGACATTTGCTGCTTTGACATGTCATCACTCAGGGAGACTGTAGCCGATGCCAAAGAACAGGCGCACCGTGATTCAATTCTTGACGCTCTCACAGAAATAGGCAGCAAATACGCCATTAAGATTATTGCACCTGACACATTGCGTTCAAACTACACTCTGAATTCAGATTCCGTGCGCGTTCTTGACCAACTTAAGGGTGGCAGCACAGTGTCTGTCTCAACATCTTTTGATTTTTAGTTCCGATGGCAAAACACACGGCATCAAAAAGCGTCAACATAAAGAACAAACGTGCCACTTTTGATTACGAACTGCTTGACACATATACAGCCGGCATTGTACTCACCGGGACAGAGATAAAATCCATACGTGACTCCAAGGCCAGCCTGGCTGACACCTATTGCACGTTCATAAACGGTGAATTGTGGGTGAAAGGCATGCACGTAGCACAGTACTTTTACGGCTCGTACAACAACCATGAGGCTAAACGTGACCGCAAACTGCTTCTCACAAAAAAGGAGTTGCGCAAACTGACAGCTGACAGCAAGAATCCAGGATTCACCATTATCCCTACACGCCTGTTCATTGGCGATAACGGGCTGGCCAAACTGGTCATCGCGCTGGCTCGCGGTAAGCACGAGTATGACAAGCGCCAGTCAATTAAGGATAATGAGGATAAGAGGGAGATTGCTCGCGCTTTTATGAAATAGCCATCCGGCGGGTTCTCGCGGCTTTGTCGCTCGATTTTCTTTTTTGGCTTTTACGCCTTCGGCTTAAAGCCGCTAACTGGAACCATATCTGCGTATCAGGTACACGACATTCTTTTAGTTTGGGGCTGGCCACAGCCCCAAACCCGTTCCGCGGGATAAATCCCGCTCCACTCTGCCGGCCTTCCAGGCCGGGTAAAACAAAACCCTTACACGCTTTGCTTGTGAGGGTTTCGTTTTACTTAGTGCAACTGGAAACCAACTGCGTATTTTGATTAGTGTTTGGCGGAGAGCATGACGGTGTGGACGGCTTGGAGCCAGCCTTGGCGATTGCGGATACGCTCTTCGGCCTTCATCTCAGGCAGACAGATCTCGCTGATCTTACGCAATTCCTTGATCTGCTCAATTGATGTGTAAATGCCGCAGGCGCAGCAGTTCAGAATAGCGGAGCCCAGTCCCGAAGCCTCCTGCAACCCCAGTCTCTTAACCGGGAATCCAAGTATATCAGCCTGGAACTGCATCAGAAAATCATTCTTGGCAGATTCGCCGTCAATGCAGAGTTCGCGCAGCGGAGTAGTAAGGTCACGTGTGGCCAGTTCAACCACATCGGCCACCTGATAAGCGATTGACTCCAACGCAGCCCTTGCCACATGTGCCCTGGTAGCCTGCATAGTCAGACCGCATATCATAGCCTTGGCATCGGGTACCCACCATGGAGAGCCCAGACCGTTGAACGCCGGAACAAAATAGACACCGCCGTTGTTCGGAACGCTCTCGGCAAGAGTCTGTATATCATCATTTGAGTCAACCAGGCGCAGATTGTCAGTAACCCAGTCCAAAACGGCGCCCGATGAATGAACATGTCCCTCAAGCACATAGTAGGTGTGGTCAAACAGTGAGAATCCTACTGAACAGACCATACCGTTAGGAGCGGCAACAGGCGACTCGCCCACATTGAACATGACCGATGACCCTGTTCCGTAGGTAGTCTTACCCTCACCCGGCTCAAAACAGAGTTGGCCAATCAGAGCGCCATGTGAATTACCCAGCACACCGGCTATCTGCACCGGTGCAGGCAAAAGGCCCTCAATATCGGTCTCACCGAACACACTGTCTGACGGTTTTGTTTCAGGCAGCATTGAGGCCGGAATGGTAAACACCCTGAGAATATCGGCATCCCACTCCAGAGTATTGATATTGAAAAGCAGCGTACGTGATGCGTTTGAGTAATCGGTTACATGAACCTTGCCGCCTGTCAGTTTCCAGATAAGCCATGTATCAATGGTTCCCAACAGGATATCACCCCTCTCAGCACGCCCCCTAACGCTCTGAATGTTGTCCAGAATCCATTTTACTCCGCTGGCAGAGAAATACGTATCCGGAATTAGACCCGTTCTCTCCTTAATAGTGGCCTCATAACCCTTCTCTATCAGTTCCTGACAGAATGCCGCACCGCGACGGCACTGCCACATGACTGCAGGATATACTGGCTTACCCGTTTTCTTGTCCCAGACAACAACCGTCTCACGCTGGTTTACCAACGATATTGAATACGTGGCGTCATCCTCGTTGGGCAGGTCAAGTTGCTTTATTGCGGCAACGGTATTGGTATAAATCTCCTCTGCATCGGCCTCAACCCAATCCTCTTTAGGATGATTCACGCGATGAGGGATAATCTTGTAGTCTCTAAGATTCAGTTTCTCATCAAACAACAGCGCTTTTGATGAAGATGTGCGCTGGTCAATTGTAATAATGTATCTCATTCCTTACTGTTCTCAACCAATATTTCAGCGGCCTTGAACATCAGTTCAAGACTCTTGTATTCATTGTATTTACGTTTTACGCGTCTTACGTACTGCAGAGTCTCAGTAGCATCGAATGCACCGTACTTGCAGACGCTGTCAGTATAAACCTCAGGGTCCGATAAAGATATCAGAACCGGAGTAAGGCTGTTCCAGTTGTATCGGTTCACACCGTTCTTTCTGGCTATCCTCATAGCGTCAAAGATATGGTTTGACCCGCCGTTGTAACTGCCCAGCATATAGTTGATGCGCTCATCCTCATTGATAAAACTGAAAAGGTTGCTCAGTTCATCAAGATAACGCACCGCCACCATTATGTCAAGTTCAACATTCTGCGCCATGGTATCAGGCACTCCCATCTTGGCCAATGTATGCCTGTAGGTTGAAGGCATTATCTGCATCAGACCCTGAGCACCTCTGAATGATTTGGCTGCAGTATCAAACTTTGACTCCACATACGCAATGGCTGCAAGCATTTTCCAGTCACATACGCTATCGGCATACATACGGAAAATTGAATCAAAAGGTGAAATGTAAACGTATTGCTCCGGCAATTCCTGTTCAGTCTCATCATTCCCGGCCTGATCCTGGCTACAGGTTCTGGTGAGAAAAAGGACAAGTATAAGAGCCGCTGTCAAAAGAAGCACGAGAATCTTTTTGACATTCATCTCAGGCCCGTTGTATTTAATATCTTCAGTCATTACGGAACACAAACAAGATTTTGTTTTCCGCTGCAAAATTACACCTTTTTTATTAGCCGACAAAATTACACCCCTCATCAAGGGTACTGCAACCCTCATAAAAAAAGCCCATTAACTTGCATAATACAAAAAACAGACGTACCTTTGCCGCTGAAATGAAAAGTTATACAGTATCATATCACCACCATCATACCTGCAGATCCTGATCGGTAGGCTATAAATGGTGTATAATTATACAAGAGGCTTGCCGATTTACGGTGAGCCTTTTTTAATTACAAGATTTAAAACAAATTACGAATAATTTCAATAAGATATATGCTAAGAATTGCAGTACAGTCTAAAGGTCGTTTATACGACGAGACAATGGAGTTGCTTCAGGAGTCAGGCATCAGCCTGGGCGTATCAAAGCGCACACTTTTAGTTCAGGCAGGAAACTTTCCGGTTGAGGTTCTGTTCCTGCGTGATGACGATATACCACAGTCAGTTGCAGGCGGCGTGGCCGATGTAGGCATTGTCGGTGAAAATGAGTTTGTGGAGCGTGCTGAGAAGGCCGACATCATCAAGCGTCTGGGATTCAGCCGCTGCCGCCTCTCGCTGGCCATTCCCAAGGCAATTGACTATCAGGGTCTGGAGTGGTTCAACGGCAAGAAGATTGCCACATCCTACCCCGGCATCCTTAAGACCTTCCTTAATGAAAAGGGAATCAAGGCTGAGACACATGTAATAACAGGTTCAGTTGAGATTGCACCGGGTATCGGTCTGGCCGATGCCATCTTTGACATTGTCAGTTCAGGCTCAACCCTTGTCAGCAACAATCTGCGTGAAGTTGAAATCGTTATGCAGTCAGAGGCTCTCCTCATTGGCAATCCCAATCTGGATGCAGAAAAGAAAGCGATCCTTGATGAACTGCTGTTCCGTTTTGATGCAGTCAAGGCCGCCCAGGGCAAGAAATACATAATGATGAACGTGCCTGATGACCGTATGAGTGAGGTTATTGCAGAACTCCCCGGCATCAAGAGCCCCACCGTCATGCCTCTGGCACAGAAAGGCTGGAGTTCAGTTCACGCCGTCCTTGATGAGAAACGTTTCTGGGAAATAATAGGTAAGCTCAAGGCCGCCGGTGCTGAGGGCATCCTGGTTCTCCCCATTGAGAAAATGATACTATGAAGATAGTAAAATACCCAAATAAGTCCGATTGGAAAGACCTCCTCTCCCGCCCCGCCCTGAGCGTGGAGGGCCTCTATGAGCGTGTCCAGTCTGTACTTGATAAAGTTCGCACTGGAGGCGATGCCGCTTTACGCGAGTTCGAACTTCAGTTTGACAAGGTAGCCCTTGACTCACTTGCCGTAAGCCAGGCTGAACTTGACGAGGCTGCCGCACTGGTACCTGCCGAACTGCGTAGCGCCATAGACCGCGCTGCACAAAACATCCGCAAGTTCCATGAGTCACAGTTGCCCTCACTGAGCAAAGTTGAGACCACTCCGGGCGTAACCTGCTGGCAAAAAGCAGTTCCCATCACCAAGGTGGGCCTCTACATACCGGGCGGCACAGCCCCGCTCTTTTCAACCGTGCTGATGCTGGCCATACCCGCCCGCACCGCAGGCTGCCAGGAGATTGTGCTCTGCACCCCTCCGGGACGTGACGGCCGCGTCAACCCCGCCATACTCTACGCCGCACAGGTGGCAGGCGTAAACCGTTTCTTCAAACTGGGCGGTTCACAGGCCATAGCAGCCATGGCATACGGAACCGAGAGCGTACCCAAGGTATCCAAGATATTCGGCCCCGGTAACCCCTACGTAACCGCCGCCAAGCAGATTGTATCGCTTAAGGATGTTGCAATCGATATGCCCGCCGGCCCGTCAGAGGTTGAGGTCATTGCCGATGCACAGGCCAACCCCGCATTCGTGGCCGCCGACCTGCTCTCACAGGCCGAGCACGGACGTGACAGCCAGGTGATCCTGCTAACAACATCAGCCCAGCTGATTGATAAGGTTCAGGCTGAGGTTGACCGTCAGGTAGCCCTGCTGCCCCGCAACGAGATTGCTGAGGCATCACTTGGAAACAGCCGCATGATACTGCTCAGCAATGATGATGAGATTATTGAGATGACCAATGAGTATGCTCCCGAGCACCTCATCATACAGACCGCAAACGCCTCTGAACTTGCAGAGCGCGTAGTAAACGCAGGCAGCGTGTTCATCGGTCCATGGTCACCTGAGAGCGCTGGCGATTATGCATCAGGCACAAACCACACCCTGCCCACCAGCGGCTATGCCAAGGCATACTCCGGTGTGAACATTGACAGTTTCATGCGCAAGATAACATTCCAGCAACTCACACAAGATGGCCTCAAATCACTTGGTCCCGTAATTGAGACCATGGCCGCCGGTGAGTATCTGGATGCCCACAAAAATGCAGTAACAATTCGCCTCAAGGCGGAATAACTTTGGCTATTGGCTATTGGCTGTTGGCTATTGGCTAATAGCCAAGGTAGGGGCGAAGCCCCGTAACAGCCAAAGTTTAAACAAAAAACTACAAATATGAAAAAACTATCGGAACTGGTAAGACCAAACATATGGAGCCTGAGCCCCTACACATCGGCCCGTGACGAGTATCAGGGCAAGGATGCCAAGGTGTTTCTGGACGCCAATGAGAACCCCTACAACGACCCGGTAAACCGTTACCCTGATCCGTTGCAGCGTGATCTCAAGAAACGCATCGCCGCCATCAAGGGCGTAAAGGAAGAGTCCATTTTCTTTGGGAACGGCAGCGATGAGGCCATTGACCTTATGTTCCGCATATTCTGCCGCCCTGGAGTGGACAACGCAGTGGCCATCGAGCCCACATATGGAATGTACGGTGTGTGTGCCGATATCAATGACGTGGAGTATCGCCGCGTGCTGCTTGATGAAAACTTCCAGCCCAGTGCCGACAAACTGCTTGCAGCCGTTGACGCCAACACCAAACTGATATTCTTCTGCTCACCCAACAACCCCAGCGGCAACAACATTGACCGCAAGGTGATAGAGAAAGTACTTGACAGTTTTGACGGAATGGTCATTGTCGATGAGGCTTACATTGACTTTGCCGGCGTACCTTCATTCCTGCAGCAATTGCAGTCCAGACCCAATCTGATTGTGCTCCAAACATTCTCCAAGGCATGGGGAATGGCTGGCATACGCTTGGGAATGGCATTCGCGCAACCTGAGATTATCGGTATCATGAATAAGGTCAAATACCCTTACAACGTGAACCTTCTCACTCAGCAGCGCGCCATGGAGGAGATTATGCAGTTTGACCGCGTAAAGAGTTGGGTTGATTCCATCCTGAAAGAGCGCAGCCGCGTGATGGATGAATTTGCCAGACTGGATTGCACCATCAAGGTCTATCCTTCGGATGCCAACTTCTTCCTGGCCCGCGTAAAGGATGCCGCCGCCACCTACAACTACCTTGTCGACTGCGGAATAATAGTCCGCAACCGCAGCAAGATAGCGCTCTGCGGCAACTCCTTGCGCGTAACCATCGGCACCGCCCCTGAAAACAATGCGTTGATTGACGCTCTCAATAAATTTAAATAACTTTGGCAGATATGAGCAAAAGAGTCCTATTCATAGACCGCGACGGAACAATCGTTGTAGAGCCGTCCGATGAGCAACTTGACAGTTTTGACAAACTGGAGTTCGTACCGGGAGTATTCAAAAGTCTGTCGTTCCTCAGAGAACACACAGACTTTGAGTTCGTTATGGCCAGCAACCAAGACGGCCTGGGCACCCCCTCGTACCCTGAAAAGGACTTCTACCCCACCCAGAACTTCATCCTGAACACGCTTAAGGGTGAAGGCGTGGAGTTCAATGACCTGCTCATCGACCGTCATTTCCCCCAGGACAACGCGCCCACACGCAAGCCAGGCATCGGCATGTTCGGCAAATATATGACCGATGAATATGACCTCAGCGCCAGTTACGTAATAGGTGACCGCGCCACCGATGTTGAGTTGGCCCGCAACCTGGGCTGCCGTGCCATCCTTCTGCAGGAGAGCGCAGATTCCCTGCCCGATGACCTCAAGCCCACATGCGCATTTGCAACCCGAGACTGGTGGAAAGTGGCAGAGTTCGTCTTTGCCGGCGAGCGTCGTGCATCGGCCCATCGTGCCACAAAGGAGACTGACATTCTGGTGGAACTGAACGTGGACGGCTCAGGCAAATGCGATATAAGCACCGGCCTGGGATTCTTTGACCACATGCTGGAACAGATAGGCCGTCACGGAGGTATGGACCTGACCATCAAGGTGAAAGGTGACCTGTATGTTGACGAGCACCACACTATTGAGGATACCGGCATCGTGCTTGGCGAGTGCATTCGCAAGGCCCTGGGTGACAAGCGTGGCATTGAGCGCTACGGTTACGCCCTGCCCATGGATGACTGCATGGCTCAGGTGATTCTGGACTTTGGAGGCCGCAGCTGGCTGGTATGGGATGCAGAGTTTAAACGTGAAAAGGTCGGTGAAATGCCCACTGAAATGTTCCTGCATTTCTTCAAGTCACTCAGTGATGCCGCCGCAATGAACCTGAACATTCAGGCCAAGGGTGAAAACGAGCACCACAAGATAGAGGCCATCTTCAAAGCCTTTGCCCGCGCCCTGAAATCCGCCGTCCGCCGCGACATCTGGAACTATAGTCTCCCTTCTTCGAAGGGGGTCCTCTGACGCAAAAGGGACGGTTCCTTCCGTGGACGTTTGTAGCAAATGTCCACGGAAGGAACCGTCCCTTTTGCGTCAGTATCGGCTTACCTGGGTATCGCAGCGTTTATAAGGATTGTACCTGTACTCATCACGATCCCTCTGATATGTGATTTCGCCCCAAGCCCAAGGGGTTGTCTTGCCAGTCTCGAAGAAATCTACACGGAACTTGCCTTCATAATTTATGATTCCGGGATCTGTGGTATACAAATGTGCCCAAAAATCATCGGAATACCTGTATCCGTTTACTATTACCTTCGATGAATCACCAATCTGCATCAATGTAGCATGGACGTCTATTGAATCGCCCTCCACTTTGGTTGCATGCCAACTGAATGTCATATTCAAAGTATCTTTGATTGATGTTGTAATAGTGTATTCTCTTCCTTTGTTCTTGTATGTGGAATCCTCGACTTCAAAAATTTTGTTCAATACATCCGATACATATTCCGACGCCCAATTACCGGTAAGGGCTTTCATTTCATCGTGAGTATCCCATTCGCGCCCTTTACAACTTGCAAAAGCCACAAAAGCAAACAATATGAGTACGAAATATAATGCAATCTTTTTCATATCATCAGAACCTATAACTGACACCTGCCCTTATACCGGGAATTACAAAAATAGAACTGGCACAATACTCGGAGCCATATCCCAACTCTGTCAACAATCCGATATTGCTTCTACCAAGTTTGAATCGGAATCCAAGATATGTTATATGCCAACGGATATTTTTATCACCTAACGACCCAAGATTCACGACATCACCGGTTTTATCCCAGTATGCACAGTCGTTTTTGATTTCCCCTCCAAGAAATGCCTGAGTGTACATGCTGAAATACTTCTTGTTTAAGATATGATATCTGATTCCCAACATCAGATCTAATTTTACAGCCGTCTCAACATCGCCATATGTATTTGAAGCCACACTTATGTCTTGATAATCAGCCATATGAAAACCGGCGTATCCAACGACCGAGAGGCGTTTAAAGAAACCCTCATCAGCCAGTTTATAAGACAGTTCTGTTGAAATGCTGGGATACAGAGTTGAGTTGTAGGATTCCTTACTCAAATTACTCAGATTATAATAGTCGTAGTAATAAAAGGAGTTTCTGCCATATGCATAGTCTGCCAGAGA
>JAFZKA010000122.1 GCA_017551925.1 Bacteroidaceae bacterium
ACTGTCACTACCCCCTCAAAGTAGCGCGTCTACCAATTCCGCCATCTCTCCAGAGAAGTGCCCAGAACAGGACTCGAACCTGCACACCTCGCGGCACACGCACCTGAAACGTGCGCGTCTACCAATTCCGCCACCTGGGCATTTCCAAATAAATCAAAGATCTACTTTGAGCGGCAAACGAGACTCGAACTCGCGACCCCGACCTTGGCAAGGTCGTGCTCTACCAACTGAGCTATTGCCGCAGATAAAAATTTTCTGGAAAAATTTTTATCTGCGGCGGTTTTGGGCTTCGCCTCGGCATAGTGAAAACAAGTTTTCCCTCTGCTCTCGGCTCGCTCCAAAACTGCCGCAATCCTCTCAGGGAAACATTTTCATTTATTCCAATCAGATAATCTTTTCCAGAAATATTCAAAGAACGTGCTTTCTGGTGAAAGCGGTGCAAAGGTAAGGGTTTTGAGGATATCTGCCAAAAGCAAAAGCAAATTTTTTATCCGCTCTTTGCACTTTTTTATTTTGACATCAGAGTGTCAATGTGCTTTTGGGCGGTGGCGCAGACCTCTTGGGCGTTCATTGAAAGGCAATTGCGCTCCTTAACTACAATTCTGCCATTGACAATAACTGTATCTACATCTGATGCGTGGGTGCTGTAAACAAGTTCTGAAATCAGGTTTGTATGTGGATACAGGTGCGGTTTTTCTATATCTACAAGCAGAATGTCAGCGAACGCGCCTTCTGCAAGAACTCCCAGTTCTCCTTCGCGGCCGATTGCCTTTGCACCGTTGACCGTTGCCATTTTCAGGGCGGTGTAAGCGGGTATGGCGCATGGGTCAAGAGTGCTCACTTTCTGGAGCAGTGATGCTGTACGCATCTCCTCCCACATATCCAGATCATTGTTTGATGATGCTCCGTCAGTGCCTATTGATACATTGACTCCGGCGTCAAGCATTTTTTTGATTGGTGCTATTCCTGATGCCAGTTTCATGTTGCTCTGCGGGTTGTGGGCTACAGATACACCGTTCCTGGCCAGAATCTCAATATCATGGTCTGACATGACCACGCAGTGTGCGGCAAGAGTCTTGGTGGAGAACAGTCCCTCTTTCTCCAGATATTCCGTAGGACTCATACCATGCTGGGCCATGCAATTGTTCTGCTCTGTCTGAGTCTCTGCCAGGTGGACATGGCTGCCTACACCAAGTTCCTTGGACAGACTGATTGAACGTTGCAGATGCTCTCCTGACAGGGTGTAAATGGCATGAGGCCCCATCCACATTTTTACAAGGCGGCTATCTGAGAACCTTTTCTGAACCTGACGCCAGTCATTCTCAAAATGTTCCATTCTGAAATCCATGGGGCAGGGGCTAACCAGAGCGCGTATGCCGGCACTCTCGGCAGCCTCGGCGACAGCCTCCTCATACGGATACATATCAACAAAGGTGGTAGTACCGCCCATAAGCATCTCCAGAATACCCAGTCTGGCACCGTCATATACCTCTTGATATCCCATCTTGCCCTCAATGGGCCAGATGTGCTGCTCCAGCCATTCCATAAGTGGAACATCATCGGATATGCCGCGCAACAGAGCCATTGCCACGTGTGTATGGGTGTTGATAAGGCCCGGCATAACTATCTTATCAGAAGCGTCCATGCGGAGGCAGTTATCGTGGCTTAGATAAAAGGCTTTGGCTTTTTCAGGGTCACTGCTTACAAAAGCAATGCGTTCACCTTCTATTCCAACATAACCTTTAAAGTACGGTTGCTCCTCATTAGAGGCATTCATGGGCAGTATTATGCCGTTATTGATTAGTATATTCATCTGTTTGTGCTTATGTGTATGCAAAAATAGTAAAACATCCGCTTCACGTAGTGAGGTGTATAAAGAAAAACGCTCCCGATTAACATCAGGAGCGTTTTTGAATGTTTAATCAAATATGCTTACTTGATGTTCTTGCGCTCTATTGTCCAACCGGCCATCTTGCTTACGCCCGGCTCA
This sequence comes from Bacteroidaceae bacterium, assembly GCA_017551925.1. GTDB lineage: Bacteria > Bacteroidota > Bacteroidia > Bacteroidales > Bacteroidaceae > Colenecus. The sequence goes on from JAFZKA010000122.1 coordinate 1,991, forward strand.
TTACCGGTGAACATTGTGCTGGCCTCCTTGTCGCCCTTGAGCCACCATTTGAGCCATGCGCCTGCTACCTTAGCGTAGTCACCGCCGTTGGGCTGCATGTATGTACCGCCGTGGCCGATGCCGTCAAGGCTTACAAGGCATGCGGGCATTGAGCCTGACATACGCTTGAAGTCATCATTACCGTTGTCCCATGCAATATCGGTTGAACCGCCCAGGATCCAGATAACTGATTTCTGCTTCATCTTGGCAAGGCTGGCCTTGTCTTCACTCTCCTCTGAACCGAAGAAACCGCTGTTCATAACCATGATGGTCTTGATACGAGCGTCATCCAGCATGTGGAGAGCCTGCAGACCGCCGCATGACATACCTGCTGCGCCGATGTTGTCAATATCCAGTTTCTGGTAGTAGGGGCTGTTCTTGTCTGCATTCTGAGCGATTGCCCACTCAAGAGCCTGCTTCAGGCCTTCGGGGTCACCCATGGACATTCCGCCGCCCATGCCGCCGCCACCGGGCATTCCGCCGCCCATCTGAGGCATACCGCCTCCCATGCCGCCCATGCGGGGCATTCCACCGCCTTGACCACCCATCTGTGGCATACCGCCACCCATACCGCCGGGCATACCACCGCCCATCTGAGGCATACCACCGCCCATACCGCCGGGCATTCCGCCGCCCATACGGGGAACATCACCTGTCTGACCTGGACGTGGAGCCTCCTGCTGCTGGTAGTTGCTGGGGCCGATAGCTACAATAAGGAATCCCTGTGAAGCAACTTCATTCAGGAAATTGATATGTCCGCTGGGTGAGTTGGCGCAACCGCCGTTACCCCAAACCAGTACGGGAAGCAGATTTCCCTTGCCGAACTTGCTGATATCCTGGGGACGGAAAATGGTGTGTGTTGTAAGAGAGGCCTCTTCCATCATGATGGCTTTATAAGGACCTGAACCGCCTTCTTCAACAATTCTCGAGTTTTGTGCCTTGGCCGGCACTGCAACCATTGCAGCCATTGCAGCGGCTGCAAAAATCAAATTTTTTCTCATATGATTAAAGTTAGTAAAAGTTGTTTCCTGCTTCAAAATTAGTCATATTTTTTCAGATTTTAACTATATTCGCAAAGTGTTTTTACAAAATGGACAAGGTATGATTGAAGATGAAAAGAAACCGGTTGAACTGCCGGATAACGCTTATCGTGAACTTAAAGACGGCGAGCAGTATGAACCTGTAATGAAATCTGACAAGGTGTATCCCGAGGCCAATCTCTGGTCTGTGGGCTGGGGCTTGCTTATGGCTGTACTGTTCTCGGCAGCCGCTGCATATCTCGGCCTTAAGGTAGGTCAGGTCTTTGAGGCAGCCATTCCTATCGCTATCATTGCCGTGGGTGTTTCAAGTGTTGCCAAGCGTAAAGGTGCACTCGGTGAGAATGTTATTATCCAGTCAATAGGAGCCTGCTCCGGTGTAATTGTGGCAGGTGCCATTTTCACACTGCCTGCACTCTATATCCTGCAGGCCAAGTATCCTGACATGACGGTCAACTTTATGCAGGTGTTCATCAGTTCCCTGCTGGGCGGTGTGCTGGGTATTCTCTTCCTTATACCTTTCCGCAAATATTTTGTCAAGGATATGCACGGCAAATATCCTTTCCCTGAGGCTACTGCAACAACGCAGGTTCTTATTTCGGGAGAAAAGGGTGCCGGTCAGGCCAAGCCTCTGGTTATTTCAGGTATCATAGGCGGTATCTATGATTTCATAGTTTCCACATTCGGACTCTGGACAGAGACATTCTCCACAAGAGTGTGTGCATGGGGCTCCGCTCTGGCAACAAAGGCAAAACTTGTGTTCAGTATCAATACCGGTGCCGCTGTGCTTGGCCTGGGTTATATTGTAGGTCTCAAGTACGCATGCATCATTGCAGCAGGCTCTGCTCTGGTATGGTTCGTGATTGTTCCCGTTCTGCCGATGCTTGGTGATGCGTTCCTGCAGTCACTCAATCCGGCTGTTACTGATGCTGTTTCACAGATGGAGCCTGAGCAGATATTCTCCGGCTATGCCCGTCATATCGGAATAGGCGGTATTGCCATGGCCGGTATCATAGGTATTGTCAAGTCATGGCCCGTAATTAAGGGCGCAGTCAGTCTGGCCGGACGTGAACTCAAGGGAGGTAATGGTGCTGCCGGTGTCCAGGTGGAGCGTACGCAGCGTGACCTTCCGATGAAGATAGTTATTATAGGTATTATAGTAGCCTTGATTGCCGTATTTGCGTTCTTCTATCTGGGCGTTATGGATTTCAACCTGTTGCATGCGGTTGTAGGTATTCTGGTGGTTGGAATAATTGCCTTCCTGTTTACCACTGTGGCAGCCAATGCCATTGCCATTGTAGGTACCAATCCGGTATCCGGCATGACTCTGATGACCCTTATCCTTGCTTCTGTAATAATGGTTGCAGTAGGTCTTAAGGGTACTGCTGGTATTGTTTCGGCTCTGATAATGGGCGGCGTGGTCTGCACGGCACTCTCTATGGCAGGCGGTTTCATTACAGACCTTAAGATAGGTTACTGGTTGGGTTCCACACCCGCCGTTCAGCAGGGCTGGAAATTCCTGGGTACTCTGGTATCGGCCCTTACAGTCGGCGGTGTGCTGATTATCCTGAACAAGACATACGGATTTGTAGGTGAGAATGCTCTGGTAGCCCCGCAGGCCAATGCCATGGCGGCTGTTATTGATCCGCTGATGTCAGGAACCGGCGCACCTTGGTGGCTCTATGCAACCGGTGCTTTGATTGCCCTTATCCTTAACTTCTGCAAAATTCCGGCCTTGGCTTTTGCTTTGGGTATGTTCATTCCGTTCCAACTCAATATTCCGCTTGTTGTTGGAGGATTGATTAACTGGTATGTAGGCAGCCGATCAAAAGATTCTGCCGTAAATACGGCACGTGTGGAGCACGGAACGCTTCTTGCTTCAGGCTTTATTGCCGGTGGCGCATTGATGGGCGTTGTCAGTGCTGCATTGAGATTTGCGGGACTTGATCTCTTTATGGCTGATTCGTGGACGGGCTCTCATGCAGCCGAATGGCTCTCATTGATCATGTATGTGGCTTTGATATGGTATTTTGTCAGGGATGTCATGAAGCGCAGGAACTGATGGAATGCACTCCATAAAAAAAGAATTGTTACCCATGTCCCGGGTAACAATTCTTTTTTTTTCAGTTAATCAATTACTTACTTGTTCAGGGCATCGGCACTGGCCATGTATTTCTTCAACTCCTCATCTGAAAGACGGAAATCTGGCAGATCGCCGGCCAGGTACTGGTCATATGCTGACATATCTACAAATCCGTGACCTGACAGGTTGAACAGGATGGTCTTCTGCTCGCCGGTCTCCTTGCACTTGAGTGCCTCGCGAACGGTTGCGGCAATTGCGTGGCATGACTCAGGAGCGGGGATGATACCCTCAGTCTGTGCAAACAGCACACCTGCCTTGAATGACTCGTTCTGCTCAATATCGACAGCCTCCATGAAACCGTCCTTCATCAACTGGCTCAGAACAACACCTGCACCGTGGTAACGAAGACCACCGGCATGGATTGTAGCGGGCTTGAAGGTGTGGCCCAGGGTGTACATGGGCAGCAGCGGAGTCATACCTGACTCGTCACCAAAATCATACTCAAACTTACCGCGTGTCAGTTTGGGGCATGAAGCGGGCTCGGCAGCAATGTAACGGGTCTTCTTGCCCTCCTTGATGGTGTGACGCATGAACGGCAGAGCCAGTCCGCAGAAGTTTGAACCGCCACCGAAGCAGGCAATCACGATATCTGGATATTCACCGGTCATAGCCATCTGCTTCTCAGCCTCAAGGCCGATGACGGTCTGATGCATGCAGACATGGTTCAGAACTGAACCCAGAGCATATTTGCAGTTAGGTGTTGTAACAGCCAGTTCGATAGCCTCAGAGATGGCGCAACCAAGTGAACCCTGATCATTAGGATTTGCTGTTATAATATCCTTACCGGCACGTGTTGACATAGAGGGTGAAGGAGTGATTGTGGCACCGAATGTCTGCATGATTGAGCGGCGGTAAGGCTTCTGGTTGTAACTTGCCTTAACCATATATACGGCGCACTCAATGCCGAATTTCTTAGTGGCGTATGAGAGAGCACCGCCCCACTGGCCGGCACCGGTCTCAGTGGTCAGGTTGGTAACGCCCTGCTTCTTGGCATAGTAGGCCTGTGCCAGAGCAGAGTTCAGCTTGTGCGAACCGGCAGGTGATACACTCTCATTCTTAAAGTAGATGTGTGCGGGAGTGCCCAGAGCCTCCTCCAGTTCATAAGCACGTACCAGCGGGGTGCAACGGTATGAAGCGTACTGCTGACGGATCTCATCGGGTATCTCAATCCACTCATCCTTCTGGTTGAGTTCCTGATTGGCGCACTCCTCTACAAAGATGGGGTAGAGGTCCTCGGGCTTCAAGGGCTGACGTGTGCCTGGGTGCAGGAAAGGCAGCGGTTTGTTGGGCATGATGGCCTGGATGTTGAACCATGCTTTTGGAATTTCACTCTCAGCAAGCAAATACTTTTTCTGTCTCATAATTTTAAAAGTTTGATGCAATTGGGGACTGTCCCCTTTTGCACGTGGTTAATATTTTGTTTATTGTTCTCTCTTTTTCAGGTGCAAAAGGGGACAGTCCCCAATTGCATCTTTTTCAATTTAAAAAGGCCCCGTCGCAGTTGCGGCAGGGCCTTTATGTCATTTTCTCATTTTACATATACAGCGGTGACCTCCTACGACTTAATTGAGTTGTAAGCTGCGCCACCACCAGAAAAATGAGTTGATCTTTTTCATTGTTTTGTACTTATCGGGTGCAAATATACGGCCTCATTTTTAAAACACAACAATTTTGCTTAAAAAAAATGGCATCATATTGAAAAAACTGTGATTAAACCATTTGCGCAGTATGACATCAAACAATTGATGAGACTGAGTTCAGTAAGGTATTTCATATCGTGCGTGCTTGCAATATCGGCAAGTGCCTCGGTCAGTGCGCAATATGATGAACCTTTTGTAATTGATCATAATGCACCCCATTATGAATATCATCTGGAAACAAGTGCCGGTCTTGATATAGGCAAACCCGGAATAGGATACGGCTCAGTTCTGTTTGAGTCAAACCCCAGCGGCGCCAGCGTTTTTGTTGATGACATTTATCAGGGTAAGACTCCGCTTTTGATTGACAATGTTCCTGACGGTACGTATGATGCCCGTTTTGAGTATAACGGTTACCTTACTTATTATACTACAGTCAATGTCGCTGCCCGTTTGCAGTCACACGTGACAGCAGGCATGCAGGCGCGTGACAAACTGTTCTTTGCTCCGCGTGAACTTTATACCACGGTCGTATATGAGAACAGCAATCTGTATGCCGGCCGATGGGGAGTAGGTAATACCTGGGGTATCTATCTGCGCAATTTCAACATTGAGCAGTCCACATTGGTTCACATAGGCGTTCGCAATACCGTGGCGTTTGAAGGTGCGCTCGGTTACGGCTTTCTTTTTGGCCATTTCAACCGATACAGAATCACTCCCCAGATAGGATATTCAGGTGTGTGGTTTGATGATGTCAGTAATGCCGAGAGTCACTGGAGCGGTTATCTGCGCGGCGGAGTCAATTTCAAGTGCGCATTCTCTGAGCAATATGCGTTTTCTGTGGCCTTTTTATATGACAAAACCGGCCCTGGAATCAGAGCCGGCGTGCTGTTCTTTGTCAACTGATCCGAACGGGAATCAGCCAGGTTATAGTTTTCCGATATTCTGGTCTATCCATTGCCAGCGTTTCTTGAACGCGTCTTTCAGGGCCTGGATTGCCTGGTCAAATGTAAGGCACCAGTCTCCGTTCTGTCGGCAGGGATATCCCCATATCTTTTCATTGTATGATTCTGATACGCGGATTTTGTTGACCATCATGTCAACATAATCTTCAAAATTATTCTTCCACACGTACTTGTAGTTGTTCCAGCGCTCCACAAGCAGTGCCTTGAACAGAGGATCCCTCTTGAGGTCAGCAAAATAGTATTTGTTGCCTCCTTTGTTGGTCATCTTAAGGATCTCCCATTGGTATAGACGCTGGTTCTCACTGTCGTCCCAGGTGGTGTTGCCGTACTCAAAATCATTATATATCACAAAGGTGTGATAATCATAGTCCCATATTGGTCCAAAACAGATAGGTCCGGCTGAATCCTTGTAAATGTAAGTGCTCTTGGGGCCGTTCTTGGGCCATGTGTTATATGCGTCATGATTCATGGTCAACTCCTGAATCAGGGCAAAATCAGCAGCGCTGTTGGCATCAAGATAATTCATCCATTCATGACTGTTGCCGCTTGTGGCGTTGCTTATGGCTGTCTCCATGTCGCGTACATAATTATATATATACGTGTAGGCAGGTGAACTTGTTGTCAAAGGATTGCCGTTCTCATCCTCATCGGGATCCTTGAACATGTACGGCATATTGTATTTTGAATTTGTCCAGAAACCGATGCTCTGGCCTTTATCTGCCCATTTTGGATCATCATATCCCAGGAATGCGTCAATTGCCATAAAGTAACCTCCCTTTTCAGGCTCTTCAAGGTTGGGGTCATGTATGTCTATGCGATGATTGTCAATTCTGGCCTGCTCGCACAGATAGTAGTTGCCCAGATGCTGGCCGTTCCATACCAGTTCTACGTGCTGTCCGCTTACTGTGTATGCCATTTCGGTGTTGCGTGATATCCATAATGCAAGGTCATTACGCAGCAGTGTGCGGTCCTTGACGTTTGCCAGCAGTATCCAGCGCTTCTGCTTGTGCATGCCCAGAATCTTGGATTTCTCATCCAGTTTTATAGCGAACGGTTTCTTGTCATAGTCACTCCAGGTCTGATTGCCGCGGCCTTTGAGGCTTATGGTTCCCTCATAATCAACAGTGCCGTCAGGCAGTTCGATACGCATTGTGATGCCGGGAACCCATGTGTCACGTCGCATGCTTCTTACGCTCTGACTATATGAGGCGCTTGCGGTAACCCTTACTACCGGCAGACCGGTATTTGTCAACTTGACGGTATAATCCTTGCGCAAGTCATATTTCCACACTGATATGGTGAGCGGTTGGCTTGCGTTCAGGGTGTTGTATGAGGTGTTTAAAAGCAGACTGTCACCTATGGTAACCTTATCTCCGTTATGGCTGAACAGGAACTTCTGTTCAGAGAAATCTGTCGTGGTAGGCAGGCAATATGAATAGGTGTTGCTCTTGCTGTCAAATGACATGGTCTGGTTGTTGTAAACCTTTACGGAGTTCATCTTGAAAGAGACCTTCCTGACAGTGAATGCTTTTGACACGGCAATAACGCTGTCGCAGACAACCGATATTGCGCAACGTCCTTCAGTTGCGGAACTGTTCTTAAGCCTGATTTTTACGTTCCAGATGCTGTCTTCTGATGAAAATTCCCTGTCACCCATCTCGAACGTGTCATCGGGAGTACCTGATGTATCGGAGATTCTTATCTGAGCATGCTCTGAATTATTCAAAAGAAGGTCAAACGGGGTGGTCCTGATTCTGACCGTAGCCCAACCGTCTGATTCAAATGCAATTATGTCATCAGATACTCTTTTTACTGAATAGATGGCGCTTATATCGTCAGGGCCGATTGCCTTGTATGTGATACTGTCAATCAGATTAGTGTTGAAATAAACGGGATTATGTCCGTAATCGGCATATATTACCAACTGATAATTGTTTGACGGCTCTGAACTGTTATCGGCTTGCTGCACACTGACGCTGTCAATGCTGGCAATATTATAAAGGACTCTTGCACCGTCATTACGGAACACGTTCATATAATATTGGGCTGAGACAGATACGGTACCTATCAGAAACAGGAGTGCGGCAATAAATCTTTTTGTCATATTTGATGTCAGTAATTGCTTGATTCGGCGTGCAAAGATAATGAAAATATCAGATAGAGAGACCGAATGTTTTCTTGATGGGGCTCATCACGAACATGGACTGGATGGAACCGACGGTGTCAGTAGAGCCAAGCACGTCCATCAGAAACTTCTTGTATGAGCGCATATCGGGACAATAGACCTTGAGCAGGTAGTCAAACTCGCCCGATATGTTGTAGCACTCAGCCACCTCTTTCATATTACGCACGGCCTCTTCAAAACTGTGAGCGGTATCACCTGTCATGATGCGCAGGCGTACGCAGCAGAACACCACGAATCCCAGATTCAGTTTCTCAGGGTCAAGCACTGCTATATACTTCTTTATATAGCCCTCGCGCTCCAGACGTTTCTGACGCTCGAATACAGGGGTGGTTGAAAGATGTACCTTGGCAGCCAGTTCCTTGGTGGTAAGGCGTGAATTATCCTGCAGACAGGTCAGTATTTTTATGTCTGTAGCGTCCAGTTCACCGGCTTTTGGCTCAATCATAGTTGAAATATTCTCCTTTTCCATAATTTTAGTATGTTTTTGTGTTTTGTTTTTCTAAGAATTTATGCAAAGGTAGTTTGTTTTTCCTTAATAACATAATTTGTTTGGTGGAATTTTCTAACGGTCGTAACTTTGCATCGTCAAAAGAAAACAAACGATTACAAACAATAAAAAACATACAATTATGGCAAACAACAAATTACATCTTGAGACTTTAGCACTCCATGTTGGCCAGGAACAGGCCGATCCCGCATCTGATGCACGCGCAGTGCCTATCTATCAGACCACCTCTTATGTGTTCCGTAACTCACAGCATGCTGCTGACCGTTTCGGTCTACGCGATGCAGGTAATATCTACGGTCGTTTGACCAACTCAACACAGGATGTGCTTGAGAAGCGTATCGCTGCTCTTGAGGGTGGCGTAGCCGCTCTGGCAGTAGCATCGGGCGCAGCAGCCGTAACATACGCTCTGCAGAACATTGCCCAGGCCGGTGACCACATTGTAGCCGCAAACAACCTGTACGGCGGTTCATTCAACCTTATTACACATACGCTCGCAACACAGGGCATCACCAATACCATTGTCGATGTAAATGACCTGGAGGCCCTTGAGAAAGCCATCCAGCCTAATACCAAGGTTATCTATGCCGAGACATTCGGAAACCCCAACAGTGATGTGACAAATCTTGATGAGGTAGCCAGGATTGCTCACAAGCACGGCATAGTATTCATCGTGGATAACACGTTCGCTCCCATATTGATCCGTCCGCTGGAGCACGGGGCTGACATCGTTGTTCACTCTGCAACCAAGTTCATCGGTGGTCACGGTTCATCACTGGGCGGCATCATAGTTGACGGCGGTACTTTCAACTGGAAAGCCAACCCCGACAAGTATCCGACACTTGCCAAGCCCGATCCCTCATATCATGGTGCAGTATTTGCCGATGTAGCCGGTGCAGCCGCATTCGTAACCCGTATCCGTGCCGTCATTCTGCGTGACACCGGTGCTGCCATCAGCCCCTTCAACGCATGGATCCTGCTTCAGGGTGTCGAGTCTCTGCCTCTGCGCATTGAGCGTCACGTTGAGAACGCCCTCAAGGTTGTTGAATATCTGTCAAAGAACCCCAAGGTTGCCAAGGTTAACCACCCGTCACTGCCTGATCACAGAGACCACAAACTGTATCAGAAATATTTCCCCAACGGCGGCGGTTCAATCTTTACCTTTGAGGTTAACGGCACCCAGGAGGACACCTGGAAGTTCATTGACAGTCTGCAGATATTCTCACTGCTGGCCAACGTGGCCGATGTAAAGAGCCTTGTAATACATCCTTACACCACCACACACTCACAGATGACTTCAAAGGAGCTGGCCGAGCAGCACATCACTCCTACAACAGTACGTCTTTCAATAGGTGTTGAGCATGTTGATGACATTATTGCTGATCTTGATCAGGCTTTTGCCAAAATATGATAAAGTGTCTAAGTTGTTTTAAGTTTAACTAATTTTGCCAACGAATTCACTGCCTCATAACGGGGTGGTGAATCGTTGGTTTTACAATAAACAGTATAGTATGCCTCTCAAACTGCCCGATAAACTGCCTGCAATAGAGATACTTAAGGGTGAAAACATCTTTGTGATGGACACTTCAAGGGCATCGCATCAGGATATCCGTCCGTTGCGTATTGTCATCCTTAACCTGATGCCCATCAAGATTACCACCGAGACAGACCTTATTCGCCTGCTCTCCAACACCCCTCTGCAGGTTGAACTCAAACTTATGAAACTGCGCAGTCATACCTCAAAGAATACGCCCGTAGAGCATATGAGGGTGTTCTACGAGCCCTTTGATAAATTGCGCGATGAAAAGTTTGACGGATTCATCATTACCGGTGCACCTCTTGAGCAGTTTGAGTTTGAGGATGTGGAGTACTGGCATGAACTCACCGAGATCATGGACTGGGCCAGGACTCACGTTACATCGACCCTGTTTATCTGCTGGGCTGCTCTTGCTGCTCTCAATCACTACTACGGTGTACCCAAATATGCTCTCAGCGAGAAAATGTTCGGTATTTTCAAACACAACACCATAAATGAGCCTGTGCCCATATTCCGCGGTTTTGATGATGAGTTCTACGCTCCCCACAGCCGTCACTCTGAGGTTCATCGCGATGATATCCTCAAGCATCCTGAACTCAAGATACTGTCTGAGTCCGATGAGGCCGGCGTATTCATGGTTTCGGCCCGTAACGGACGTGAGATATTCATTACCGGGCATATGGAATACTCGCCCGATACTCTTGACAAGGAGTACAAACGCGACTTGGAGAAGGGGCTTCCAATAGCAAAGCCCAAGCACTATTACCGCAATGACGATCCCGCGCAAGGCCCCCTGGACCGCTGGCGCGCTCACGCCAACCTTTTCTACGCCAACTGGCTCAACTACTACGTCTATCAGGAAACCCCGTACAATCTGCAAGACATACAATAGTGTCCGCAATAGGGACGGTTCCTTCCGTGGACACTGTGCAATTGTCTATGGAACTTTTTGGGGTATCAGTATCTGAAACAACGCAGAACTGTCCGTTTGGGGAGTCAACGCTCCACGGCTACGCCATACCTTTCCGGACCCTAAACGGCAAACTCGTCCTCATCGCCCCCTACGGGGTCGAACGTTCCTCGAACAGTGCCGTTTTTAACGGGATCCTCCCAAGGTCTGGCGCTATACGCCGTGTTGCTGATACTCCCCAAACGGACAGTTCTGCTTCTGCAAATCGCAGGCTTTGATACCGATACCCCAAAAAGTTCTGTGAAATCAGGATCATTTACACGGAATGAACCGTTCCTATTGTATAGATATAGGCAGCGTAGGCAAGGAACAGCACAATTCCCGCAGTGCGTCCCAGTCGGCCTATAGATTTCCAAGGGCTGATGAACAGCAGCAGGCCGATGGCGAACAGCAGCATTATTATGTAGTCTGCCCGGTATTGAATGAAATCAAAGCCGATGGGTCTGACAGATGCCGAAACACCAAGCACGCATAGAATATTGAAAATGTTGGACCCGATAATGTTGCCTATAGAGATATCCATCTCCTTTTTGATTGCAGCGGCCACCGATGCTGCCAGTTCCGGCAGACTTGTGCCTAATGCAACGATAGTCAGTCCAATAACCTTATCACTCACACCTAAAGCCTTTGCCATTGAGGTGGCGCCGTCAACCAGAAAATCCGCTCCGAATGACAGCATAACACATGAGAGAGCCACAAGCAGCAGTGCAAGGATCGGTTTCATGACTTTATTGCCGTCTGAATATTCAGATGCCTCGTCCTGATGCCTGACGCGTCCTTTCCATATTGATATCACGGTGAACAGCAGCAGGCATGCAAACAGAATCAGACCTTCAACTCTGGATATGCCGCCGCGCAGTGAGAAAGCCAACAGCAACAGTGATGCCAGTATCATTATCAGACCGTTTGCGGTCACCTTACGGTTATCGGTTTCAATAGGATAGATCATTGCTGTGAGTCCCAGAATAAGACCGATGTTGGCAATGTTTGAGCCTACCACGTTGCCTATCGCAATTCCGGAACTGCCTTTTATTGCAGAGACAAGGCTTACCAGCAGTTCAGGGGCCGATGTCCCGAAAGCCACAATTGTCATTCCTATTACGAGCGGTGATATACGGAAACGGTGTGCCAGTGCCACGCCTCCGTTAACAAGCCAGTCACCGCCAAAGAACAGCAGAAAGAATCCTCCTATGATTTGGACGGCTATAATCAGTACCTCTGTTGTATTCATCGGCCGCAAAGTTAACGTATTTTAGGAACAAACGGAGGCAATTTTGTCATTCGTTTTTGACACCTATTTATTAAATTTGCGGGTCTAAAATAAAGATTATGGCAATTAAAGCAGGGCATATAGCCCAAATAATCGGTCCGGTGGTCGATGTGGCCTTTGAGTCAGGTACTGATAATCTGCCTTCAATCCACGATGCACTGGAGATTACACGTGATGACGGTCGCCGTCTCATTGTCGAGGTGCAACAGCACATAGGTGAGGACATGGTACGTTGCGTGGCTATGGATCTGACCACAGGTTTGAGACGCGGTATGGAAGCGCGTCACACCGGAGGTCCTATCACCATGCCTGTAGGCAAGCAGATCAAGGGGCGCATGATGAACGTTACCGGAGCCCCAATTGATGACCTCAAGCCTCTGGATATGGAGGGCGCATTCCCCATACACCGTAATCCACCCAAGTTTGAGGAACTTTCAACGGTTGAGGAGGTGCTGTTTACCGGAATCAAGGTTATAGACCTGCTGGAGCCTTACTGCAAGGGCGGTAAGATTGGTCTGTTCGGTGGTGCCGGCGTGGGCAAGACCGTACTCATCATGGAACTTATCAACAATATTGCCAAGAAGAACAACGGATTCTCAGTATTTGCGGGAGTGGGAGAGCGTACCCGTGAGGGTAATGACCTGCTGCGTGAAATGATTGAGTCAGGCGTTATCAAATACGGCGATGCTTTCAAGGAGAGCATGGCCAAGGGAGAGTGGGATTTGAGCAAGGTTGACTATGATGAGGTTGCCAAGTCACAGGCCACGCTTGTGTATGGTCAGATGAATGAGCCTCCAGGGGCACGTTCATCGGTTGCCCTGTCAGGTCTTACCGTTGCCGAGTCATTCCGTGACGGTGCCGGCAGCGACGGCGCATACAGCGATATCCTGTTCTTTATAGATAACATATTCCGTTTCACCCAGGCAGGATCAGAGGTGTCGGCCCTGCTGGGACGTATGCCGAGTGCCGTAGGTTACCAGCCTACGCTGGCCAGTGAGATGGGTAAGATGCAGGAGCGTATCACATCAACCATACACGGATCAATCACATCGGTACAGGCAGTATATGTGCCTGCCGATGACCTTACAGACCCTGCACCGGCCACCACGTTCTCACACCTGGATGCAACCACCGTGCTCAGCCGTAAGATTGCCGAACTTGGTATCTACCCGGCTGTTGACCCGCTGGATTCCACATCAAGAATTCTTGATCCCAATATAGTTGGAAAAGCCCATTATGATACCGCTCAGCGCGTAAAGCAGATACTGCAGCGTTACAATGAGTTGCAGGATATCATCTCTATCCTTGGTATGGATGAGTTGTCCGATGAGGATAAACTGACCGTGGCGCGCGCCCGCCGTGTACAGCGTTTCCTGTCACAGCCGTTCACCGTGGCCGAGCAGTTTACCGGCGTAAAGGGTACTATGGTTAGCATTGAGGATACCATCAAGGGATTCAACATGATCCTGGACGGTGAGGTTGACGACCTGCCTGAGCAGGTGTTCCTTAACGTTGGTACCATTGAGGAGGCGATTGAGAAAGGTAAGAAACTGCTTGACGCAGTAGGGACGGTTCCTTCTGCGTCAACGAACCTGCGTTGAATGTTGAAAGTAAGGATCATAACACCGAGCGAGGCTCTTTTTGAGGGTGAGGCTGAGAGCGTAACCATGCCTGGTACAGTGGGCAGTTTCACTGTGTTGGATTTGCATGCGCCCATAATCTCGTCACTTGAGAGCGGCAAAGTGTCGGTCCGCACGCAACAAGGTGTGCAGGAGTATTCTCTCAACAGCGGATTCGTTGAGGTCAAGGATAATGTTGTAACAGTATGCCTGGAATGATTAAGAGATTGATTATATGGTATTTGATGGTACTGTCAGTGCTATCGGTAGCATCGGCAGTCGTATTGCGTCAGGTATGGCCTGAGCATTACCCGTCACTGCTGTATATCATACCGCTGTTCTTTACGGTTATGCTGGTCGTCATGATATGGCTTAAAAACCTGAATGAAAAGAAAGGGCGTGACCGCAGCATATTCTTTCTGAGTTACAGGATTGTCAAGATACTTCTTGCCATAATCCTGTTGCTGGTATATTTTACAGCAGTAGGAACGGAACTGCTTGCGTTTGCAGTAGTATTCATGATTTTTTATCTGTGTCTGTCAATGCTTGAGACGACACTCTTTATGAAAGAGGAGAAAAAGGGTTGAAGAGGTTAATTGGCATATTGTCATTGTTGTTTCTGATGGTGGTTCCGGCCGTTGCGCAGGAGCCGGCCCAGGATGAGACTGTCGATGTCAAGGAGATAATATTCGGCCATCTTAAGGATTCCTATCACTGGCATATAATAACAATTGGTGAAAAGGAGATAAGCCTGCATCTGCCTGTAATGCTGTACAGCAAGGTCTCGGGCTGGCATTTCTTTATGTCCGATAAGCTGGAGGGGACTGACGGCTATGATGGTTTCCGGATAGCGGCAGATGGCGCTTATGCAGGTAAACTGGTCGAGATTCAGCCTGACGGTACTGAGCTGAAACCTCTGGACCTGTCACTTACCAAGGTGGCGCTTGGAGTTATAATAAACAGCCTGCTGCTTTGTGTGATAGTGATGTGCACAGCCCGCTGGTACAGGCGTCATAAGGCTACAGACCCCGCTCCGGGCGGATTCGTGGGCCTGATGGAATATGTGGTGGCAATGATTGTGGACGATGTGGTCAAGCCCTCCGTAGGCAAGGACTACAAGCGTTATGCTCCGTTGCTGCTAACCATATTCTTTTTTATACTGCTGAGCAACATCATGGGACTTATTCCCATATTCCCGGCAGGAGCAAATGTAACAGGCAATATTGCAATTACGCTTACTCTGGCGCTTGTCACATTCTTTACGGTGAACGTGTTCGGTAACCGTGAGTACTGGAAGGAGATTCTGTGGCCCGATGTACCTGTCTTTCTCAAGGCTCCGGTTCCATTGCTCCCGTTCATTGAGATAGTCGGCATATTTACCAAGCCGTTTGCACTGACAGTACGTCTGTTCGCAAACATTACGGCCGGTCATGCCATAATATTGTCACTCACATGCGTGATATTCATAACAGCCAAGATGGGACCCGTCATAGGTGCACCTATGACAGTCCTTTCGGTCTTCTTTATGATATTCATGAATTTCCTGGAGTTGCTGGTGGCATACATCCAGGCTTACGTTTTCACAATGCTTAGTGCCGTATTCATCGGCCTTGCTCACCCCGAGGAGCATCACGCAAGTGAAAAAGAGCCAACAGCTAATAGCCAACAGCCAACAGCTGACCACAACGTGGTTATAAAAGAAAATACATTAACAACTTAAATATCAACATTATGATGTTAGCAACAATGTTACAGGCTGCCGCAGGTGCAGCATTAGGAAACGGCGTTATTGCACTGGGTGCCGCTATTGCAGTTGTAGGTGCTGCTTTGGGTCTTGGCCGTATCGGTCAGTCCGCAATGGAGTCAATCGCACGTCAGCCTCAGGCTGCCGGTGATATCCGCAGTTCAATGATTCTGATCGGTGCCTTCATGGAGGGTGTCTCCCTGTTGGCCGTTATTGTCTGTCTGTTGGCTCTGTACGCATAAATGGATCTGCTGATTCCCGAGGTCGGTACAATCATCTGGATGCTCATTGCAGCCGGAATAGTCTTCTTCATATTGGTCAAGTGGGGATTCCCCATAATAACCGATATGGTTGACAAGCGCAATGAGTATATAGACAAGTCGCTTGATGCGGCCAAGAAGGCCAATGAGCGTCTTGCAGGTATCCAGACTGAGTGTGATGCGCTTCTTAAGGAGACACGTGCCGAGCAGGCGCGTATCCTCAAGGAGGCTGCTGACCGGCGTGATGAGATCATTGCAGATGCAGAGAACCGTGCCAAGGAGAGTGGTGATAAGATCATTTCCGATGCACGTGAACAGATCCGTCTTGAAAAGGAGGAGGCTCTGCGCAGTCTTCGCCGTCAGGTGGCGGAACTGTCAGTCCAGGTGGCTGAGAAAGTGGTCCGTAAACAACTTGACTCCAGTGATGAGCAGTTGTCTATGATAGACCGTATGATAGATGATGTAAAGACCGGTAAGTAACAGTGAACACAGGAACCGTTTCTGTCCGTTATGCCAGAGCTCTGTTGGCGTATGCCGTGGAGCAGGCCGATGACAAGCAGGTGTATGCTGAGATGCAGATACTTGCCGAACGGTTGCGTTCAGTGCATGCCATACATGACCGTATAGTTGATCCCACAGTGTCTGCCAGTGCCAAGTGCAATCTGCTTGAGGTTGCGGTTACTGACGGCAAGAGCAAGTTGAGCGGTTCAACCGCCGCTTTCTTTAAACTTGTGATCGGGGCCGGACGCGGTGACTGCCTGCTCTTTATGTCAATAAGTTATCAGGACTTGTATCGCAGGCGCAATGGCATAGTGCCGGTAGAACTTGTTACAGCCACTCAGGTGGGCGATGAACGCCGTGAGAGGCTTAAACAGCTGGTTGAGAACGTTGAGCACGGCAAGGTGGAGTGGACTCACACCGTTGACCCCGCTATTGAGGGCGGATTCGTGCTTATGGTTGACGGATACCGTTTGGACGCAAGTGTGGCTTGGCAGTTGCAGCGTATCCGTAAGGAACTGATTGAAAAGAATAACCGTATCATATAATGGCAAACGGAATAAAGGCAAGTGAGGTATCTCAGGTACTTCTGGAACAACTTAAGGGCATAGATACGTCGGCCCGTTTCCAGGAGGTTGGCACCGTGCTTCAGGTGAGTGACGGTGTGGTCCGCATCTACGGACTTAAGAATGCCGAGGCCGATGAGCTGATAGAGTTTGACAATGGCATACGTGCCATAGTGATGAATCTGGAGGAGGATAATGTTGGTGCCATTCTGCTTGGTCCCACTGATCAGATAAGAGAGGATATGATTGTGCACCGTACCGGCCGTATCGCTTCAATCAATGTGAGTGAGAAAATGGTGGGCCGCGTGGTCAATCCTTTGGGACAGCCGCTTGACGGACTGCAGGATATAGATGGCCCGTTCTTTGAGATGCCTCTGGAGCGCAAGGCCCCCGGTGTTGTGTTCCGTGAGCCTGTGCATCAGCCGCTTCAGACCGGTTTGCGCGCCATTGATGCCATGATTCCAATTGGCCGCGGTCAGCGTGAACTTATAATCGGTGACCGTCAGACCGGTAAGACAGCCATAGCCATTGATACCATCATCAACCAGCGTAAGAACTTTGAGGCAGGTGATCCTGTCTATTGCATATATGTGGCTGTAGGCCAGAAAGGCTCTACCGTAGCAACCATCGTGAACACCCTGCGTCAGCACGGTGCCCTGGATTACACCATTGTGGTGGCCGCCACTGCTGCTGATCCTGCTGCTTTGCAATACTATGCTCCTTTGGCCGGTGCTGCCATAGGTGAGTATTTCCGTGATACCGGCCGTCATGCCCTGGTGGTTTATGATGACCTGTCAAAGCAGGCTGTGGCCTACCGTGAGGTATCACTGATTTTGCGTCGTCCTTCGGGCCGTGAGGCATATCCCGGTGATATTTTCTACCTGCACTCACGCTTGCTTGAGCGTGCCGCCAAGATAATCAGTCAGCAGGAGGTGGCCGAGAAGATGAATGACCTGCCGCCGTCACTTGTAGGCCACGTAAAGGGAGGCGGTTCACTTACCGCCCTGCCTATCATCGAGACACAGGCCGGTGACGTATCGGCATACATTCCTACCAACGTGATATCTATTACTGACGGTCAGATATATCTGGAGTCAAGCCTGTTCAACCAGGGATTCCGCCCGGCCATCAACGTGGGTATATCGGTATCACGTGTGGGTGGTAACGCTCAGATCAAGTCCATGAAAAAGGTGGCCGGTACGCTTAAGATTGATCAGGCCCAGTATCGTGAACTTGAGGCATTCTCAAAGTTCAGCAGCGATATGGACCCGGTTACCGCCATGGTGCTTGACAAGGGTCGCAAGAACAACCGTCTGCTAATTCAGCCGCAGTATTCACCTATGCCTGTAGGCGAGCAGATAGCAATTCTCTACTGCGGTATTCACGGACTGCTCAAGAACGTACCTTTGGACCGTGTGAGTGAGTTCCAGGAGCGTTTCATTGAGATTGTACGCGCCAAGTACAGTGAGAATATCCTTGATGTTCTTGCCAAGGGTGTCATGAATGATGAGGTGGGTGCTCTCATTGAAGAGGCTGCCACCAAGACAATACATGAACTGGGTATCTGATAGGGAGTTATGTCACTCAAGGAGATAAAGATCCGCATAGCATCGGTCACCAATACACGCAAGACCACATCGGCCATGAAGATGGTGTCAAGCGTGAAACTGCGCAAGGCTCAGCAGGGCATTCAGTATGCCGTGCCGTACGTTGAGCAGTTGGACAGCATACTTAAGCGTCTGTCATCGGTTCCGGCGGCACAGAAAGTGTCACCGCTGGTGGTGGAGCGTGAGGTCAAGGAGGTGGCTGTGGTCTGCTTTTCATCAGACTCCAGTTTGTGCGGCGGCTTTAACGGCAACATGATCAAACACAGCCGTGCTCTCATTCAGGAACTCTCCAAGATTGACAAGACACCTCTTGTATATACCGTAGGTCAAAAGATTACTGATGCTTTCAGGAAAGAGGGATTGCCTATAAACACCGGTTATGCCGACATGATGCAGAGCCGCAGTTATGAGCAGGCCGCATCATTGGCCGATGATCTTATGGACATGTACGTGAACGGTCATCTGGACAAGGTTATCCTTACCTATACGCATTTTAAGAGTGCCGGCTCACAGCATATTGTCGATGAGGTCCTGCTGCCAGTCAGCGTTCCTCAGGGTGAGGCAGAGCAGGAGAGTGACTACATTTTGGAACCCTCAGCAGAGGAACTGATGAAAGTGCTGCTGCCCAAGGTAATACGTACCAAAATCTACTGTGCAGTCCTTGACTCATATGCAAGTGAGCAGGCTGCCCGCGTGATAGCCATGCAGGCTGCCACTGAGAACGCTGACAAACTGATTGGCGAACTCACCCTGCAATACAACAAACTCCGTCAGCAGGCCATCACCAATGAGATTCTTGACCTGGCTGCCGGCGCTCAGAATTAAACTCGTTTTATGTCAGAAATGAAAATACAGAGCCTGGCGTTGCACTACGTAGGCAACCAGGCCAATGAGGAGCCGTTTGTTTGCTCCAAGAAACTGTTTACATTGTCCGAGGATATGAATACCCTGCTCACGGAGTTCTTTGTGGGGGCATTCAAGAGTGAGGAACGGTACAATTTCCATGATGATATGGGACTTGAAAACAACCGTGTTTACAGACTTGTTTCTGATATCTTTGACAATCCCGGTATGCTTTATGATTTCTCGGTTGATCTGGCCACTCATCTCTATGAGAATTGTCAGCATCCAAAAATCAAGGGTGGTGACTTTATCGTAGCCTATATTACCGGAATGGGAACAGGGCATGATATCTGCAATGCCGTGGGGCTGTTCAAGATTGAGAACAAGGAGACCTTTCTGACTGTTGAGCATGATGATGAGGGCTTTGACATAACTCCTGTTGATGGCGTGAACCTGAAACGTCTTGACAAGGGGTGCCTTATTATGGAGTATGAGCGTGAGAAAGGCTACCTGGTTGCTGTGGTCGATAAGACTAATGCCCAGGGTGCTACGTATTGGGTCGATGACTATCTGCACCTTACGCGCCGTCAGGATGCTTATTTCCAGACAGAGAATGTCATGGATCTGACACGTAATTTTGTTGCTCAGGAACTGCCCAAACAGTTTGATGTGACACGTGCTGATCAGGCCGACCTGCTTAACCGTACCATGAACTATTTCAAGAACTCACCCAAGTTTGACATGAACGGGTTTGAGCAGCAGATTATGGCTCAGCCTGAGGTGGTGGGTATGTTTGATGACTACCGCCGCCGCTATGAGGAGGAACGCAGTCTGCAACTCCAGGATCAGTTTGACGTAAACCCGACTGCTGTCAAGAAACAGAACCGCCTGTACAAGAGCGTCATCAAACTGGACAAGAATTTCCACATCTACGTGCACGGCAACCGCCAACTCATTGAGCAGGGCGAGGACGAGCACGGCAAATACTACAAACTCTACTTCAACGAAGAGAGTTAGTACACAATAGTACACAATAGGGACGGTTCCTTCTGTGTACTATTTTTAAGGGAACTTTTTGGGGCATCAGTATCTGAAACTACGCGCCTTGCGGCGCTATCCCTCCCGTTAAGAGCTACGCTCTTTTCCTCCTCCTTGTTCGGTAGAGTAAGCGAGCTTCCTCTACTCTCTCTTCGTTCGTCGGTTCACAAGCCCACGGGCGGCCATGGTTTCCGATACCGATACCCCAAAAAGTTCTGTGCACCTTGGAAGTTTATCACATGTACACAGAAGGAACCGTCCCTAATGCGGACAGAGGTTTGATTGTGATGGTGCGCTCGTAGGTGGTGGGCAGAACCCTGTAGTCCCTGAAGATGCCCTGGCAGGTGCAACCTACGCCAGATGTGGCGTAGTCAAGGTTCAGGGTGATATCGCCTCCACGCATCAACTGATATTGATAGACGGCTTTGGTAAGGTTGTCGGTAGTGCAGTCGTATGCGTTGAAGTTGAAGAGCTGATCCATCTTGAACATCAGACCCTTGCCTGAATTGTCTGTAAAGCTAACCCATCGGTTATCGGTCCTTAAGCCATAATCCTGTGGTATGAGATAGGGCTCATACATGTCTGTGACCGTGGTCTTGTAGATGCCGATACGGTATCCGCTTTTGCGGTCGGGATATGATGCCTGAGGGCCGCGTCCGTACCATGAGACCTGTCCAAGCGATTTGTCCAGACTCATGGTTACGCCAATCCTGGGCAGCCAGGCAGGCATTTTTCCTTGCGGAGTCACCTTATGATGAACGGTTATGGTGCCGTCTCTGCTTACTACCCAATGCCAGTTGTTCTCAAAACTGTTGTCCGTTGCGTTTGTGGAGACAGAACGGTCAACCACGTCAATCACAACAACATCTGCACCTTGAATGGTCTTGACCGATACTGGAATCAGATTCCTTTTATCCAATGAGGCCGAATAGTAATGACCAGCCAGAACGACATCTGAGCCGATGTTTCCGTATCCCGATATTGCGGGATTGCCGGCGCTGCGGCCGTTCCATCCGTCTATCTCATTGGCTATGGGAGCACGCCAGACGTTGAATGCAATGGGCTTTGTGAGCATCTCCTTGCCGTCTATGTTCATTGAGACAAGAGCACCGCTCACAGCGTCAAAGCGATAGCTGAACTCTTGACCGCTCACAATTATCTCTTTTTCGTTTTCAGTGAGTGTCAGGTTTTTCTTATAAACAACGGGACCGGCAATGGCGGGGATGTTCCATGATGTCAGTTCAATCTGGTCCCAAGATACCTCATGACCTGCTTTTGCCCAGATCTCATCTTTGGCAAGTGATGAACTGATCTCTATGCGGTACTCCTTGCCGGGCTCAATCTTGGCAGGCTTGTGGAAGGGAATCCTTACCATTTTCTTAGTTAATGGCTCCACATCCAGATTCAGTGTGCCTGATTCTATTACCTTGTCATCGGCCATGAGTGACCATTTGGTGTTGTAGATTGAGGCGTTGGTAAAGTGGTTGCGGTTCCAAACCTCGACGTTGCCGAATACAAGGTCAACCAGCGTGAATGAGAGCGGCTGTACGGTCTTTTTCATCTGCCACATCTCAGGCTGGGGTACGCGGTCGGGCCAGATGGAGCCGTAGGTGCGGGCTCCCTGTCCGTATGTGTAGAATGTGCCTTGGTTCTGCTCCTCCTCAAAGTCAAGCCACAGGGCTGCCTTGGCGGGATCAAAACTGCCGGGAAGAACGGCATCGGCAAACACACCTACGTTGTCAATCATGGCGTCGCAGATGTAGGGGTTGGCATCCTGACCGCATGACTGCTCGTCACGTCCTATGCAGAGTGACAGGGGCAGATTGCGGATACGGCCCGATGCTGCCTGTGATGCAACCTGTGTGCCGTCAATGAAGAGCTTCATCTCACTGCCGTCATAGACAGCTGTCACGTTGTGCCAACGGTTCTCCCAATCCTCGGGCAGAGGTGCCGACAGGGTCTGCTTGCGGCCGTTGTCGATATAGAAGTCAAGTCTTTCTGTTCCCTGCTGCTTGAGGCCGTACTGGTTGCTGCCCTTGCAGATCAGGTAACCGCCGCTGCGGTTGAACAGGCGCGGATATATATCCAGGGTGAGGGTAAGCTTGTTGCCGCTTATCTCCACATTATCGGCCCTATAGACCTGAACCCACTGCTCCTGCTTGTGCAGGTCAAGTGCCTTACCTGTAGGTCCTTGCTCAAGAGTAGCACGACCCATGATATGGGCGGGAGTCTTGTAAGGTGACTGATCCTTGAGCAGTCTTACAGGCTCCTCCAGACCGGGACTTACAAAATCCCAGATGGCACCGCCCATCAGTTTGGGATATGAGTAGATAACGCGCCAGTAGTCATCCAGACCGCCGCCGCCGTTTCCGGCCACAGAGAGATACTCATCCATGAATGATGGACGCATATCGCGGGTGTCGCGGCCGTAGCGACGCTCATGCTCCTCGGGTGACGGGTAACGCGGTCCAATGATATCCTCGGCCGGATGAACTGCAGCATTGCCGCCGTACATCCAGTAGCGGGTGGGGTCATATTTCTTTCCCTCGGCCACCACCTCATTGATATCGTCGCCTTCACCGCTCTCGTTACCGGCACTCCAGAACAGGACGCAGGCATGGTTGCGGTCACGCAGCACCAGCTGGCGCACGCGCTCGCGGTACATCTCTATGAACTCCGGCATATTGCTCACATACTCGGTGGCATGTGCCTCATCGCCGGTCTCGTCGATTATGAACAGACCGTATTCATCGGCCAGGTCAAGATACTCGTTTACAGGAGGATAGTGCGATGTGCGCACACCGTTGAAGTTGAACTGCTTGAGTATCTCCATGTCGCGGCGTATGGTGGCCTCGTCCATAGCGTGACCCAGTATGGGGTGCTGCATGTGTGAGTTCTGGGCGTTTACCTTGAGCGGCTGGCCGTTCAGATAGAACACGCCGTCACGTATCTCGGTCTTCTTGAATCCCATGCGCTTTACGATATGATCTACAGCCTTTCCGTCTGGGCCGATGAGGTCCATCGTGAGGTCATAGAGTTCAGGAGTCTCGGAGGTCCATTTCTTGGGAGCCTTGACCTTGGCGAAGAGGTTGATGGTGCTGGTGCCGTCCTTTATGTCGAAAGGACCGTTCTCCATACCTGCAACCTCGCGGCCATCCTTTGAAACAGTGGCCTTAACCTTGTAACCGCTGCCCTCCAGTCCGTATGAGCGTACATCCATAGCCAACTTGAGGTCCGAATCAACAAAGTCGGGACCGAAATCGGTGGTTACATACCAATCATAGATCCTTACCTTGGGAGTGGAGTAGATGGTAACATCATCAAATATACCGGCCAGACGCCAATAGTCCTGACCTTCCAGATAGTATCCGTCGCAGAACTTGAGCACCATCACGGCCAGAGTGTTCTTTCCACTCTTGATATAAGGTGTGATATCATACTCGCTGGGTTCCTGTGCGCCTTCGTTATAACCTACCTGCTTTCCGTTCACCCATACGAACGATCCGGATGCCACTTTCTCAAAGCGCAGGAACACCTCATCGCCCTTCCAGTCAGAAGGTATGGTAAATTCCGTGCGGTAAGCTCCGGTGGGGTTCACATCCATCGGAACATTGGGTACGCGTACGGCAAAGGGGTTGGACAGGTTCATACGGCTCTGGGCCATACGCTTCTGCTGTTCCGATGCATCAGGGTCATCCAGAATCTTCTGGTAACGCTCCAGCATAGATAAGGGCTGGCCGTTGGGGAAGGGTGCTGACACATTTCGGAACATGGCCTGGCCGTATCCCTGCATCTCCCAGTTGGACGGAACCTCTATGGTGCCCCATTTGCGGTCATTGAAAGAGCTCTTGTAGAAGTTTTTGGGAACCTCAAGAGGGTTCTCATAAAGGTTGAACTTCCAGGTTCCATTGAGCGATATGTTACGCTCCGGAATATGGAATGCGCGTCCCGGCTCCTGATTGAGCCCGAAGACTTCAAGGTTCTCGACATAGTAGGGCAGGTTATCCATGAACTTTGGATCCTGCTCCTTGGTACCACAAGAGTTAAGGGCCAATGCCAGACCCAATGCAGCAATGCTAAAACTAGGACTAATTCTCATTGTCAATTTTCAATTCTCAATTCTCAATTACTTGAGGAATCTGATGTCAAAAATGCGGGGCGCCATGCGGCCTTCGGGGGCGCGCAGTGTGACGCGGATCTTCTCCTTGCCCTGGTAGAAGCCTACTGGGATATCATACTCCTTGCGGACAATCTCAGCCTGTCCGTTTGCAGGGAACTCAGTCTCGGTTATGAACGGCATATCCTCAATAAGTATTTCAAGGGCGCGGTTCTGGAAGTTCTCGCTGCCCCAGTAACCAATGCAGAGACTCAGGTTTGTGTTGCCGTCAGGGTAG
>JAFZKA010000123.1 GCA_017551925.1 Bacteroidaceae bacterium
CATATGTCGGATTGCCAGCAGCGTCCGTTGTCTCGGTCAGTTTCAGGTTGCCGTCTTTATCACCTGACGCTTGGTCTGCCGCAGTTTGTCCGTCATTAACCGTTACACTCGTTACAGTGTTGCCGTCCGATCCACCACCAATGTTATAGGTTACATCGCCAATTTTAACAACATCAGGAGTATCGTTATTTCCTGCTTCGACTAAATTGCCGTTACCGTCATTTTTCATATATTTAGGCAACACGGCAAATAATTGTGAACCGTTAATAGCGTCTGTGCTGGTTGCAGAAATTTCACCCGCAGCCACGCCTGATACACGGCGAACATCTGCGGCACTGCTACCCACAGAAACAAGACCTTTTGATGTTGCACCTGCAAAACCGCCATAGGTAATACCATTTACATTGGCATTATTTACCGTACCTGTTGCACCTGCACCCACTACATTTTTGGACGCACCTTTACCCAAGAATACCGAGTTTTCAACAGTCTCACTTACGCCGCTACCCAATACAAAAGTATCGTTTGTAGATACGGTATTGTTTGAACCCACAGCAGCAGATTTACTGCTTGAAACATTGCTGCCTGTACCCAATGCAATGGCGTATTCGCCAGTGGCTTCTGCACCATTTGTATTTTGAGACGCACCACCAATTGCCACAGACGCAACACCGCCTGCTTTGGCACCTTCTTTGCTGTAAGTGGTTTTGTTGCTTTGGTCATTTTGTGTCGCAGTATAAGAAACACCACCGCCCAATGCGATTGCACTTTGATTTTGTGCTAATGCTTTTGTACCAATAGCCACTGCGTCATTGGCATTGGTATCCCGTTGCATAACCAAAGTATCATCTTTATCATTAGTCATTTTATCGTTGGTAACAGCACGCGCTTGGTCACCAATAGCGATTGAGCCTTGACCTGCGGAACGAGAACCTTGATGACGCGTTTCATTTTGAGCATCATCGTCCGCTTCTGTGCCACCAATACTAATTGAGCGTTCGCCAGTTGCGTCTGCACCTGAACCCAAAGCCACGGCAGCCGCAGCATGAGTATGAGCGTTATAACCAATCGCTATTGATTTATCCGCATTGGCATAACGGTTATCGGTATCGCTTTTACCATTAGAAGTATAAGTGCGTGCGGTATCACCAATAGCAATAGAACCTACGCCTTGACTTGCATAACCTTTGGTATTATTAGTGGGAGACCAAGCCGTTGCTGAATTTTCACCAATCGTCAATGAATTATCTTGATTGGCTTTTGCCCATTTACCCATAGCAATGGAGTCTTGACCATTTGCATAAGCTTTATCATCAGGATTAGCAGTTACGCCTTGAATATGCAAATAAGGGCTAACAATTGTGTTGCTATCCAAAGAAACCAATCGATTATCAGTGCCAATCGAGTAATAACCACCTGTAACAGTTGCAGAAATGGTACCGTCATTAGCGATGGTAATATTATTACCTGCTTTGTAATTAGCAAACTTGTAAGTTTTATTACCAACAGTTACGCTTTCAGGATAACCGTTATTGTCAGTATCGGTATATTTTGGCAACACTGCATAAAGTTGCGAACCGTTGATTGCGTCTGTGGAATTAACTCCAATGCGACCTGCTGCCACATTTTTAATGCGGCGTTCTTGTCCTGCACTACCTACGCTGACAATACCAACAGCTTTACTGCCTTTAAATGTACCATAGGTAATACCATTTACTGTGCCATCAGTAACATCGTCATTGATACCTGCACCGCCTGCGGCTGTGGTTGTTGAATCAGCACCCAAATAAACCGAGTTGGCAAGCGTATCGGTTACTCTACTACCCAAAACAAAGGTGTTCTCGCTTGCAACTTGATTACTGTTACCTACGGTGTAACTACCGTTACTTGCAGTGCCATTATTCACTACATTACCTGTACCAAATGCACCGCTGTTTTGGCTGGAAACTTCATTACTTGTACCAAAAGCAATGGACTGGTGTCCTGTGGTGTTATTTTCCGAACCATAAGCCAAAGATTGATAACCGCCTGCAGTATTGCCTTTACCAATCGCCACACTCTCTTGTTGGCTTGCGATATTGCCTGAACCCACAGCAATGCTTTGTTGTCCTGAGGCTTCGTTTATGCGTTCTGTACCAGTACCGTCTGTAAAACTTGCACCAATGGCGATACTTTTTTCACCTGTGGCTTTATTATTCACACCCATAGCCACTGTGTCGCTTGTTCTGTCGCCACCTGACACATTCAAAGTACCTACGGCAACAGCATTGTCGCCCAATGCACGGTTCATATAGCCCATTGCAGAAGAATAATTACCACTGGCAGCCGAAGTACCGATTGCGTTACTGTAATTACCTTCGGCAATCGCAGCCAAACCAAAGGCGTTGGCATTATTACCTTCTGCCAATGCTGCTGTACCCACAGCGTTAGAGAATTTGCCTTGTGCTTCTGCCACTGTGCCGACTGCCAAAGATGAATCGCCTGTTGCCATTGCACCCATACCGATTGCGTCTGACAAACTGCCTTTGGCAGCAGATTTAAAGCCAATCGCCATAGAACCATCGCCCACAGCCATTGTGGTATCCACATAGGCTTTGTCTTGTTCTGCTGCTGCGGATAATGTGTTTGTAATAACTTTTGGCTCGTCTAATGCGCCGACAAGTTCCGCTTTGTCTTTATAATCTTTGCGGATTTTTGCCAATGAAGTTTTCACATCTTGCAGTGTTTTCATAGACGCAGTAAAACCTGCGTCATAACCGTCATCACCTGCTGTTTTATTTATATCGCTGGCACGCCCCAAGTCATCACCACCAATAGCAATCGCACCCACGCCTAACGCCATTGTGTTAGCACCTACGGCAATCGACTGATGAGAATACGCTTGGCTTTCATCACCAATGGCAATGTTTTGACCCAAAGCAAGTTTGCCAGTTAATTCAGCATCGCCCTTATCAAACGCCAAATGACGCTCGCTTGCTTTACCTGTTTCTAAAATCTTGTTACCTGTGGTGCTGGTCAATCTGCTTTCATCAATTTTGCCGTCAGCATCATCGCGTTTTAAAATAGACGCTTTGGCTGTGGCATTGCGACCAATCGCAACCGTGCCTTTACCGTAGGTTTCTGTGTGGTAAGTTGGATTAGCACCACCAATCGCCACAGAACCCTCACCATAACCATTAGCATAAGAACCAATAGCAACCGCACTCTCTTTCGCAGTTGCATCACGACCCATTGAAACCGCACCCTCTGATAATGCCGTTGAATTAACACCAATGGAAACAGCACCATAACCGTTAGCAATCGCACCTTGTAATGTGCCTTGCGACAAACCACCGCCAATGGCAACTGCACCGCCACCATTTGAAGATGCACCCATACCCACAGCCACAGATTGAGCCCCACCTGCATAAGCATGAGAACCCACAGCAACCGCACCACCTGCATTAGATTGTGCATTGTCGCCTACGGCGATTTGAGATTTAACACCTGTTTGTACTTTATGGGAAACAATACCTTGACCATAAGTGGTTAAATTACCGTTTTCGTCAATAACAACATAAGTTGCGTCTGAATAACTACCGTCTGCATTTTTAGTTAATGTTTTACCTAACGCACCTTCAACGGCTTCAACTTTTAAGCGTTTGGCAGTAGAATTATCACTGCCAGTAGCACTTACAAGATTAGTAGCATCTGACACAGTGTCATTTGTTGCTGTTACAGAACCAGCCATTGCCACACCTGCAACAGCAGCCATACCCACAGCGGCTACGGCTTTAACTACTGAACTTTTGCCTGATGATTTGGTGTGTGTTTTGGCGGTTTCACAAACAGCCACCCAAGTGCCTGTGGTTTCGTTATACACAGTACGGTAAATTTTGTTCATAATGGTTTCCCTATTCAAAGGTTGGTAATTTAAAAAAAACAAAA
>JAFZKA010000124.1 GCA_017551925.1 Bacteroidaceae bacterium
GCCATATCTTGACGGCGCGGTATATTGCTCAAATCCATACCTGATTCAGTATATGGAGCATATTAACTATAAACACCTTCATTGGCTACAGTTCTCCGGTCCCAAGGAGGCATTTGGCTATTTGGCATCGGCTATGGAGGGCGCTGTGTATAATACTTACTATTATAGAGAAATCTTGCAAAACCTAAAGAAAAGCGCAAAACGGCTAGGATGTGAGATTTCCCAACTATCTTTTGATTATGATAAGCCTCCGTTCGTTTTCAAATGGTAGGTGCTTTTTCTAATAGTTACATGTAATCGCCTATATCGTATCTATATGGCATTTGAAAGATTTCGCCATTTAGACGGCGGTGATTTTCAAAACGTACGCCCTCTATTCTGATATATGAATCTGTTGCAGGTTGCCACTTTCCGTATTTGGCTGAGTATGCCAGCTCATCGGCATTGAAACTGACGGAGTAGACATCGGTTAATCCGTGCTTGTTGATGTAATCAATACAAGTCTGAACAAGGATTTCCTGGAGTTCCTTGATATGCTCTTTCTGCGTGATACCAGGGATGGGTGAGTCCTCAAGTCTTTCTATAATTGGGTTCTCTTTCCATTTCTTGTCAAATTCTTCTAATATGCGCGTTTTCCTCTTTTTCATTGTTCTTCCTTTGTTTCTATTCAGATTTATTCGCAATTTCAACTAAATAATCATAGAAGGCATCTATGTCACTTACGTTGTGCTCTTCTCCTTTTTCTGTCCAATATATGGCTTTGTTTTGTGGTGATTCTTCCATCCACCATTCCAGATCATCATCGATTCCAAGTTTGTTGAATTCCAGATTGAACAGAAGGCAGAAAGCATATCTTACAGCTGTCCACCAGGGAGAGATGTAAAAGGGCACATTTTGTGCTTGCTCATCATCCCATATGAGTTTAAACGCATCATTTACTTTGTCTTCTTTTTCCTGGGCGTTATTTATGATTGCCATTAATTCTTTGAATTGTTCGCGGGTTGGCGTCATAATAGTATTTGTTTTTATTTTACATTTCTGAAACTTGTTATTTTGTCGAAACCAGCTGATTCCAGTTTCTCAACGTCAGTGCGTGTATCGGTAAAAGGCTTATCTTTGAGAGAAGACAGGTAATCATATAGGGCCTGCCATATATCGGCTGGAGGTATTATTTTGGTAATGAATGTGTCGGTTAGAATTGGATTCTCTACACGATGTAATTGTGTGTTGTCAATCTCTATCCATCGGACTTCATCGGTGGTCCATCGCCAATCTTTAACTTGACATAGAATAATGCACATTGGTACATTTGAGTATCGTTTTTGAACATCATTCAAGGTGTCAATTAGTCTATATTCCACATGAGCATTATCCTGTTTTTTGTCTTCAATCCATCGTTCAACTTCAAAACGATAGTGGGTGTGGCCGACCTCAAGAACAAAGTGATATACATCTCCCTCTTTCCATTTTTTGCTAAACTTATTCTTTGCGGCTTTTGCTTCACGATATCTTATAATACTTTTTAATTCCCAGTATCGTTTCTCTGACAAGGGTTTATCGGTAAACAAGATTTTGCTACTGAAGTAATGATCCAATCCTTGTAGCATAATATTGCCAGAATTCAGTGTGACGGAACCTCGACGATCATAAACCACCAGATTATCAATGCCATAGATGCCGGAGATGTAATCGTAATAATCTTTCTTGTTGTCAATGATTTTCATTTGTCGGATTATTGTTATCCTGCAAAAATCGGAGATGTGAACGGGGCCACCAAATCTTTGCAAACCTTGCAGATATTTGGAGGGGAGTTGGTGGCTGCAATATCTTTGTATATTTAAATAATCAAACATAATGGTTGAATATTAAACTATTATTGCTATATTTGCATCGGAATAGTTTAAGATTGAACTGTTATGGAAGATGTATATATGCTATCAGATGCGATGATTTCTACTAGAATTGGTGAGCATCTGAAGGCGATTAGGTTAAAGCAGAATATTACGCAGCAGAGCCTGGCGGAGGAGACTGGGGTGTCGTTGTCTTCGGTTAAGAAGATAGAGAAGGGTGAGATTGGCTCGTTTGATTCGCTGATGCGGGTGCTACGTATGCTGGGTAAGTTGGATGTGTTTCTTCCATTGATTGAAGAGGAACAGTTGAGTCCGAGTGAGTACTATGAATTGGTACAGGCTGCGGGCGCTCATAAACGCAAACGTGCGGTGGGGAAATCAACTAAAATGGATAAGGGGAAATCGACATGGTAGATGTTGCAAGAGTTAATATGTTTGGGCTGCCGGTTGGTACGTTTCGCTGGGATGAGCGTTATGAGGTGGCTCAGTTTGAATATGACCACAGTTTTGTAGGGCGGGGGTTGGAGCCTTCGCCATTGATGATGCCAGTTAGGGAGGGCCGTGTGTATTCATTTGCCGGCTTGAACCGTGAAACCTTTATGGGCCTGCCTGGTATGCTGGCGGATTCGCTTCCGGATACTTATGGTCGTGCTCTGTTTGACCGTTGGCTGGCGTTGACTGGACGCACAAGCGGCAATCCGATAGAGAGTTTGTGCTACCTTGGTAAGCGTTGCATGGGGGCACTGGAGTTTGAACCGGCAATTGATAGTGGATACAATCCGCAGCAGCTGTTCGAGATTGACTCTCTGGTGGATGTTGCGCGTGAAGCGCTGTCTGATAAGGCGTCATTTGGTGTGAATCTGAATGACGACAGGAAGGCTGCTATTGCCGAGATTTTGCGATTGGGTACATCGGCAGGCGGACAGCGGGCAAAAGCCATCATAGCATATAACAAGGCCACTGGCGAGGTCCGATCCGGACAAATTGAAGCACCGGCAGGTTTTGACTACTATATAATTAAACTGGACGGTGTGTCGGCAAAGGCAGGCTTCCACGAAACTGAGAACTATGGACGGTTGGAGTATTCTTTCTATAAGTTGGCGACAGCTTGCGGGATTGAGATGACTGAGTGCTCGCTCATTGAGGAAAACGGGCGTGCACATTTTCTGACACGTCGCTTTGATAGAGAAGGCGGACGTAAAATACATATGCAGACGCTATGTGGACTGGCACATTATGATTTCCACTTACTTAGGGGATATTCATACGAGCAGGCATTTAATGTGATGCGGGCATTGAGACTGCCTTATTCATCGGCCCGTGAGATGTTCCGGAGAATGGTGTTTAACGTTGTGGTTCGCAACCAGGATGACCATACTAAAAATATTTCGTTCCTTATGGGCGAGGATGGAAAGTGGCGGCTTTCACCGGCTTACGATATGGGTTATGCGTATAATTCTCAAGGAGACTGGACGGCACAGCACCAGATGTCCGTTAATGGTAAGTTTGACGATATTTCACGTGCGGATCTGCTGGCGTTTGGTAATGCAAATGGCATAAAGGATGCATCGGAGGTGATTGATCAGGTATGTGAGGTCGCTGCCCGTTGGCCGGAGATGGCCCGGAAGGCTGGTGTTCCAGCAGAGATGATTAATGCTATATTGAAGGATTTTGTCCTATCTCTATAGATGGTTCCCATAGATCAATGTGCTTAGCCCCACGGCTCATCGTCGGTATAGTGATAATCTTTCATGAGGTGCAGGATCTTCCGCTTTCGTTTGGGATAGTCAAGGGATGGGGCATTTAGGATGTCCATAGCCTTGAGAAATAACTCGCGGGAGATTGGGACAAAGTCTGCAAAATGCCCTTCTGTGATTGTAGCCATCGGGAAAACGGACGTAGAAACGGAGTCATTGCCAAGAATATGCCAGCGAACTTTGCAAATGTCGCGGGTGCCGATGATTTCTTCCACCTCCAGTACTTCCAGAAGTATAGGATCCAGGCCGCGGATTTTCCGTCGCTGCCAGAATGTGTCGTTTGCTTTAATTTGCATATTGTCTTTGAATATGATGATTTGTTCAGATATGGTGTAGTGTTACGGCATTCCAATAAGGTCTTTGATAAAGGTTATGGCACGTTTGGAGATAAGTCCATTGAGCGTCTTTTGCTCTAGTTTGGCCAGATTATTATAGTCCTCAGTATGCTCTTTGAGTAGGTCCTCCAGTACATCTTTGGCCAGGAGGCCACTGACACGTCCTAAATCCTTGGGAAAGGATACCTCACCGATGTGGCTCTTGACGTTGTCCAGTCGTGGGGTGGTGAAGTAGGCTTCAGCCAGGGCGAACAGCTCTGCTACTTCGATTGGCACTTGTTTCGGAACCTTTGGCGCATGTTTGATACCTTTCTTTTCTGCAAATCGGGCGTTTTTGCTCTTAATGATTATGCGTGAGCCGTTGGGGATGTATAGAGGTTCCTTTGGACGTATAACAATGCCCTCGCAGATGTTATCGTCGATTTCAGGCAGATTGTAGTGCTTGTAAATCTTACTTGGGAAAGAGTTTGGGTAGGCCAGACATTCTTGGAGAGTACCTTCAAAGAGGGTTTCGGCGTAGAAGATATTGGCTTCAGAGAAGATCCTGTTTGCTAAATCAACATCCAGGTAGAATGATTCATCGGTGGTGTATACATATATGTCAAAGCCGTAGAAGTCGTGTCCTGGATGGTAATAAACACCTTTTTGGATGGCCGACATGGCTCCTATGCGTTTGATGTCTTTGTGAGGGTAGGCTCCACCGAACATTTCACCATAGACAATGATGGAGGTAAGGTTAGAGAAACACGCCTTAACCATATTATATACCTTGAAAATACGCTCACGATAACGATCGGCCAATTCCTGCCACTGGTAGAAGTTCTCATCATCAGTCACTATGGCGGTGCGCTTGGCAAATTGGATTTGCTCTCCGTCGCATAGGAAACTGCAGTTTGAACCATGTACTTTTTCTTGTACTACAAAACGGGCTTCGGCAGGAGTGTGCTCGCGGACCTTCTCCATAAATGCCTCGTCGAAAGAATTCTCGATAGAACTGTATTTTTTGAATGTCAGCATAGTTGTTTGTATTTGTTGGCAAAAGTATGCTGACGTTATGTGGGGCCCAAATCTTTGCAAAGTTTGCAGAGATTTGGAGGGGGCTAAAGGCAGTTTTACCTTTGTGCTAAAAGAACTTCAAAACAAAAAATGGGACGTTATATCAGTACTGGAATTGTATACTTCTATTTGTTTGAAAAGTCAGAAGTGGAACGGGCGTATGAGAGACGCTCTTGGAAAAAGAAGCCTTTTTCAGAACTTAAGCAAGATATAATCAATCAACTGTTTCCAGAGATCTATGATTATTGGGAAGATGAAAATGTTATATTCTTCTATTTATCGGATTCTTTACGTGGAGATGATATTGCCTCAATTCTACAGGCATATTATTCCTTATTTGGTGAGAATGTAGATAACAATAAATATATCAAAGAAATTCCAGATCTTTTGAATGGAAAAACAATTAAAGAGGCTTATGAGATTGCTAAGAACAAACCATTGCGTCTGTATAGGGAAATAACGATTGGATATAATTATGGATTCTATGCTTATCCATTGGTGATAGATGGCTTTAGGACTTTCTATAAAGTACGTGCATCAATATTAATGATTGATAGTTCATCAGCCAAGACTATTACAGAGGATAGCCTTATATCATATGATTCCTTTACTGAACTACTTCGCTACAGGTTGAAACCGGATAAACTCGCAGATTCAATGCTTATTTTCCTGTCACCATGACATAATATGCCTAATCACTTTATTGTTTATAATTCTATCGCTTTATAGGGATCAAATCCGTTTGTGAGGTGTTCTTTGTAGTAGACGTAACCGAGTTGGTTACATATGATTTTTGTGTTTCCGATAATGGCGTCAATGTTTGTATGTGAATGACCGTATATCCACGCATCGATTCGGCTGTCTGCAATGAAGCCTCCCAATTCAGTTGCAAAGGCTCCGTTCAAAGCAGATTCTTTATGTTGCTTTGCTACTGCTGATTGTGTAGGCAGATGATGGGTGACTACAACTATATGCTTGGCGGTACTCTGTTGGACTGCTTGCTTCAAGAAACTGAGACATTTCTCATGTTCCAGATTGAAATCATCGGGTGTGAACCGATGGCCGCTGTATAGGATTTGCCTGAAATCATTCATTCCTCTTAGCACATAGAACATATCAACTTCCGGTATCTTTGACCAAAGGGTGGTGAGGATGAAATCCACATCATCTATGCGCACTACTTTATTGTAATAGTATCCGACATTTTCCCTGAGCATCCACTGCCAACTATCTCCACGCTTTGTAACATCACCGTTGTCGTAGAATTCATGGTTGCCTGGCACTAACAATACTTGTCGGAAGTTCTTGGACGCCCAGTTCCAGAATCGGTAATGCGGTACAACGGTGTCATGTAAGTAAAACGAATCTCCGGCTAAAACCAGTATATCACCCTTAACCTCAAAATCATTGTTCTTTATGAACCTGGAATTGTCTATGAACTCCAGATGGAGGTCACTCATGTATTGTATTTTCATTGTTACTATTGATGTTTATGCAAATTTCGACCATGTGAACGGGGCCACCAAATCTTTGCAAAGTTTGCAGAGATTTGGGTTTGCGCTTCTGTTCGAAAAGGCTGATTTCCTGGAATTCTTCAACGAATGTTTTGTAGTTCCTGTTTACTTATTACGGCCGATGCGATAGATTCCATCGGGTTGGCGCATTATAATGTAGTGTTGTGCTTTGCGGACTCCTAAAGCGGTGATGAACTTGCGTTTTATTCGGGAGATGTTGGTGTAGAAGATTTTTTTGGATTCTCCACAGAGAGATTCTATTATATTTAACATCAGTTGTTTATTATCAAAGACTGATTCATGTGCGTACAGTTTATACAGTTCTTGCCAGTGGATGGGGAGGGTATCGGCCTGGATACCTTCGGGGTGATTCAGAAAGAAGAGGTAGATAGTTCTTTCCATCGGGTTCAGATAGATTTGCCTATCATCATCGGGCAGGTGAAATTCGCCTGGGTGGGGGCCGGGGATGATTAGATTTTGGGTTTGCATACGGACTGTTTCTTTTTGGGACAAATGTCTCGTTGGAAATCGGCAATTCAAAGTGATTACAAGCTTGTAATTGTTTGGAAAAGTTGATTGTTTTTATATGGAAACCGGTCTCAGAGTTTGGTGGCTGCGGGATTTTTGCGTACCTTTATGGTGTTATGATGATACGTGGAAACATTGAGTCACAACTGATGTGGCGGTTGCTCTTTCAGGGAGCGCAAGTTGAGTTACAGGAACCTGCTGCTGATTACAGCGGCATGCTGGACTGTATGGAGGCGGCGGAACTGTTGACGTTGATGGAAAAGGTGCAAAAGCGTTTGCATGAACTTGGTTTGGAGGCGGAATGTCAAAAAGAAGAGGCTGAGCCGGTTGAATTGTTCATTGACGAACACTACATGATTCGTATGGGCGGTGCCGATGGAATGATACTCCGGTTGCGGCCGTTGGTTAAAACATTGTTTATCTTGTTCTTGAAGCATCCTGAAGGCATTGTTTTGAAGCAACGGGACTGTTATCGGGAGGAGTTGGAGAGAATATATTCCACCGTTAATCCTAATACTGACCGTGATGATGTCAAGGCCAGGATTGCGCGTCTGGTGGATCTGCAGGACAATTCTTTCAGCGAGAAGGCATCGGTCCTGAATGCACGGCTGGGGGAGTTGCTGCCGGAGGGGATTGCAGAAAATTATAAAATTCAGGGTTACAACGGCTGCCCCAGAAGGATTATATTGAATCCGCTGCTGGTGCACTGGGAGTGAATAAGGCTCATTTCTAGAGAGTTCTGATTGTGCGGTCCTGATTTTATTTTTTAAATAATTATTATTAACTTTGCGGCTCGAAAACTGAAAAGATTTTAAATTTACAATTACAAAATAATGAAGAAGATTCTGGCTTGTTTTGCACTTTTGCTGCCGTTGGCAGTTTATTCTCAGAGTGCATCAATGATTTCAATGGCTCGTGCCGAGTTGCAGAAACGTGGTCTTGAAGAGACTGAGGTTCGTGCACGTCTGCTTGAGAACGGTATTGATGTGGATAACATTCCGCCTACTGAATACCAGAACTACCAGGGTAGGGTTACTGCCATTCTGAACCAGATGCAGGCAGAAAAGGCTCAGGCTAATGGTGCAAATCCCACGCCATCGGCTCCTGCAGGTGATGATGTTATAGCCGCTGCTGCAAGTGAGGCACTGACTCCCAATGATTTTCCGCAGACCACTCAGGGCGAGGCTGCTGCCGAGGAGGCTCTTGAGGAGGCACTCAAGGAGAATAATGTATCACCGACCGCAGGTGATGACATATACGGTCACTCTCTGTTTACAGGCAAGTCACTTGATGTATATCGTACTACCGACGGAGCCCAGGCTCCTGACACATATGTGATGGGTGAGGGTGATGAGGTGCATATCTCGATATTCGGTTCGTCACAGACTGAGATTCATCAGCGTATCGGTGCCGACGGTTCCATTCAGCCGGCCAATTCATCAAAGATATTCCTTAAGGGTATGACTCTGGAGCAGGCGCGCCAGGCAATAAGGAACAAGTTGGCTACATCTTATTCATTCCGTCCGGACCAGATTGCAGTGACTATCACTACTGCCCGTACAATAATGGTAAATATATACGGTGAAGTTGGCGTTCAGGGTGGTTTCACACTGTCAGCGCTCAACTCTGCCTTCAATGCTCTTGCTGCAGCAGGCGGCCCAAGCAAGATTGGTTCTGTACGTAATGTGCAGATGAGCCGTAGCGGTAAGACAAGCCGTCTGGACCTTTACAAATATATGACTGAGCCCGATGCAAACGTGCATTATGATTTGCAGAACGGTGATGTGCTGTTTGTTCCGGTTGCTGATATGATTGTAACAATTGAGGGTGCTGTAAACCGCCCGATGCGTTATGAGATGGTGCCAGGCGAGACTGTCAAGGATCTTATCAGATATGCCGGAGGTCTTACATATAATGTATATCCTGATTATCTGCAGATTGAGCGTTATGAGAACGGTGAAGTAAAATATCTGGAATATGAGTTGGATAATGTTCTTGCCGGTTCTCAGTGGATTGACCTTAAGAATGGTGACATAGTAAGGGTGCGCAATTCAAACAAGCCCATTGAAGATTATGTCTCTATTGAGGGTGATGTTTTCTATGGCGGCAGATATGCATTGGATAAGAATCCTACACTGCAGACTCTTATTGACAAGGCTCAGCCCCGCTACACTGCAATGACTGAGTATGTGTTTGTAGAGCGCACACGTCCAGACGAGACTGTTGAGGTGCTTACAATACCGTTCCCCGGAATAAACGGCAATCCCGATTTTGAACTGCAGCGCAGAGATGCGGTGCGTATCCTGGAGCAGTCAACTTACCGTGATGTGGCTACACTTTCTGTAAGCGGTCAGGTGCGTGAACCGTTCTCACGTCAGTTCGGTGTCAATGACAGAATGACTGTTGAGCAGGCTATAGGTTATGCAGGCGGTCTCAAACCGAGTGTTTTCCCGGTTGCTTACATTTATCGTAGAGACCTGACCAATCCATCAAAGCAGGAGTATCTGCGCATCTCTCTTGAAAAAGACGGTGACACCCTGCTGCAGCCCGGTGATGAACTTAAGATTTATGACAATACCACATTTACTAACGTTGGTGAGGTTCGTGTAAGCGGTGCTGTAAAGAATCCGTTCGGCACAGAGTATGACAAGTCACTGACCATTCATGATATGATTGAAATGGCAGGCGGTTTTGAGGTTGGCGCTGCTTATGACCGTGTTGAGGTCTTCCGCGTAAATTTATCAAAGAAGGATGAGGTTACACTGGACCAGATTACACTGACTGTTGATGATAATTACAACATTGTAGGTAATGCGGGATTCCAGTTGCAGCCATATGACCATATTGTAATACGCAGAACTCCCAACTTTACAATGGGACGTACCGTTGAGGTAAACGGTCGTGTCAAATATCCCGGTACATATGTGCTGGAGGATAATAAAACACAGTTGTGGGAGATAATCCAGATGGCAGGCGGATTGCTTGATGATGCAGACCCGTATGCACGTTTGTTCCGTACCTACAACAACCGTGGTAATTTAGGCCTGGATTTGAGAGAGGTTAAGAGTAATAAGGGTAAAATCAAATCAGATCCTATTCTGATGGATGGCGATGTTATCAATATCGTACGTTTGGAGAATACCGTGTCAATTCGTGAAACCGGCACCAGAATGGGCCAATATATACCTGATGAGTATTCATCGACTCAAAAGAATCTTATTTTCCAGGGTAGTCACAATGCTGCATGGTACGTTCGTCATTATGCCGGCGGATTTGACAAACTGGCCGATAAGAACAGCGTGACCGTGACTTTCCCGAACAATCAGACTGAATCAACAAAACGCGGATTCTTGTGGATTCGCCGTTATCCGAAAGTTGAGTCTGGTGGCGTGATTACAATGCGTCTCAGTGAAGAGAAGCGTGAAAAGATGGAGAAACCCAAGGAGAAGATTGACTGGGGTAAGGAGTTGAGTACATCTATCAGTACACTTACATCGGTTATCTCATTGATAATACTTGTTGACAGACTGAAATAATATGGACGAGAACCGTAATAACATGCCCTTGGAACAGGAAGAAGAGGGCATAGACATAATGGCTCTTGTAAAGAGTCTTTGGGAGGGCCGCAAGACGGTAATTATATGGACAAGCGTGTTTATTGTCCTGGGCCTGATAGCAGCACTGACAATGAAGCGTTCATATGCCGTGAGTACTGTAATGGTGCCGCAGTTGAATTCAAGCAAGACATCATCGTTGAGCAGCCTGGCTTCATTGGCCGGATTCGACTTGGGATCGGTAAATACCGGTTCTGAACTGTCACCGCTTATATACCCGCAGATAGTCAGCAGTGTTCCTTTCCGTAAGGAACTTATGTACACACCGTTGCATTATTCAAAGTGTGATACTGCTATCTCAATGTTTGATTATGCGTTGAGTGATTATGCAAAGCCATCGGCCGTAGGTGCTGTATTTCAGGGTCTGATCAAATATACGATAGGTTTGCCGGGTGTAATCCTTAAGGCTATCAGAGGTGAGAAAGAACCTATTGTGTTGCCTGAGGGTGAAGGTGCAGGGAGTAACGGTCCTAAACCTTTGCTGATAAGTGATGATGAGGATAAGATTCTGAAAGTACTTGCCGAGAATGTTTCACTTGCCGTTGACAAGAAAGAGGGATATGTTACTCTTAATGTCAAGGGTTCTGAACCGATACAGACTGCAGAACTGGCCATGAAGGCCCAACAGTTGCTGCAGGATGAGATTACCAGATTCCGTGTTGAGAAATCACAGAGTGAACTTGATTATATTCAGGCCCGCTATGATGAGATTAAGGCTGAGACCGAATCATATCAGGAGCAGTTGGCACGGATTACAGACCGTTCACAAAGTGTGACTAACACCCGTGACCGCATAGAGCGTGACCGTATCCAGACCAAGTACACTATGTCAAGTTCAATCTACAGCGAACTGGCCAAGCAGTTGGAACAGTCCAAGATGCAGGTTAAGAAAGACACTCCGGTATTTACCGTCATACAGCCTGTTGCAGTGCCGACTAAGCCTGCTAACAGCCGTGCTAAGACTTTGATTGTATGGACTTTCTTTGGCGGTATTCTAGGTTGCGGAATAGTGCTTGGTAAACAGTATATGCCTAAACTCAAGGAGATGTTTGCCCAGGCTGGTGAGACTGAAGAGAAGGCTGAAAGCTGATTTCCAGTTAAATAGATTCAAAAACCGGGTTCCTGATTCAGGAGTCCGGTTTTTTTATTAACTTCGCAGCCGAGTAGCAGGAAGTGTCTGCTGCAAGTGTGCTTGGAACCACTATAAAAACAAGTAAAATGACTGCAAAAACAAATTCAAAGGGGCAGCAGGGGCTGTCCGTCACGTTCGTGGTATTGGCAGTGACGTTCTGCGTCTGCCTTATTACTTCAAATCTTTTTGTACCAAGACTTTGGCGAGTTGGAAACACCTGGATGCAATTATCAGGTGCTGTAGTTATCTTTCCTATTTCATATATCATAAATGACCTGCTGACAGAGGTGTATGGATACCTCAAGGCTATGAAGGTTATCTGGATGGGATTTGCCATGAGTGCGTTTGTGGCGTTGGCTGCCGGTCTGGTAAGCATCCTGCCTGCTCCAATATATGAGGATAGCCAGAAGATTGCCGATAGTTTCAACAGTCTGTTCGGACTCATTCCGCGTACAACAGCCGCATCACTGATAGCCTTCATACTGGGATCGCACATGAATGCATGGGTGTTATCCAAAATGAAGATTGCAACCAAGGGCAAGGGGTTCGGATGGAGAGCAATTGCATCAAGTCTGGCTGGTGAACTGTCGGACTCCATTTTTTTTTATCCGCTGGCGTTCATCGGAACCATGAATGCCAAAACAATCATGTCAATTATTGTGACTCAGGTAACTGTAAAGACTCTTTATGAGGTGGTTATACTTCCTGTAACTGCGCTCATTTCACGTAAACTCAAGGCAAAGGAGGGAATAGACACCTTTGATTACGATATAAAATACAATCCGTTTAAGATTAAAGCCGAAGAATAAGTTATGTCCGAAGACAGAAAGCAGGAGGGCCTGACCGCCCTTGGTGGGAAGACCACGTATTCAAATACTTACAATCCCGATGTACTGGAGGCCTTTGAGAACTTGAACAGGGAGAATGACTACTGGGTTCGTTTCAACTGCCCTGAGTTTACTACTCTTTGCCCCATTACCGGACAGCCGGACTTTGCAGAGATACGCATAAGCTATATCCCTGACGTGAAGATGGTGGAGAGCAAGTCTCTCAAACTCTACCTTCACAGTTTCCGCAATCATGGCGGGTTCCATGAGGACTGCGTGAACCGCATAATGAAGGACCTTATCAAACTGATGGACCCCAAATACATTGAGGTTACCGGTTTTTTTGTTCCGCGCGGTGGCATTTCAATCTATCCCTACACCAACTATGGCCGTAAGGGCACCAAGTATGAGGCTCTTGCCGAGCAGAGAATGTGCAATTGGGGACTGTCCCCAATTGCACAGTAAAAACGTGCAAAAGGGGACTGTCCCCAATTGCACATTCGCACATGATTATGACAAAGACTGAGTTTGTATTGAAGTGGCTGGAGGAGCACGGGATAGAGTATCAGGTGCACTATCATCCGCCGTTGCCTACCAT
The DNA here is from genome assembly GCA_017551925.1 of Bacteroidaceae bacterium. Lineage (GTDB taxonomy): Bacteria > Bacteroidota > Bacteroidia > Bacteroidales > Bacteroidaceae > Colenecus. The sequence continues at coordinate 13,212 of JAFZKA010000124.1, forward strand.
TGAGGAGGCACTGGCATACTGGAAGAACATTGATTCAGTTCACTGCAAGAACCTGTTTTTCCGCAACCATAAGGGTAACCGCCACTATATGGCCAGTTTTGAGTGCCACAAGAATCTGGACATTCACGGTTTGGAGCATATCGTGAGGCAGGGTAAACTGAGTTTTGCCAGTCCTGAGCGCATGGACCGGTGCATAGGTGTAGCGCCCGGTTCAGTGTGCGCTTTCGGTCTTATTCATGATATGAATCTGGCAGAGCATCCTGCTCTTATAAAGCCCGATGGCACACGTGATTTCGGTTGGGTTAAGGAGGGTGTCAACCCTAAGGAACTGTTTGATAACGGTCATCGGGTAAAGTATTTCCTTGATGCCGACCTTAAAACCGCTCCCAAAGTATCATTCCATCCTTGTGAAAACACTGCCAGCGTTGTAGTAAGTAACGCGGGTTTCATGCGTTTCCTGGATATCTGGGGCGGTGAAGTGGAGTGGATAGAAGTTAACGGATGATATTGCGGATTTCGTCTTCAGGAACAGAGAGGACTGTGATACCTGTAGAGTAGGGAGCAATGTCATACTGGTTGTAGATGAAATCTATGGTGTCCTGACGAATCTCAAAGTTGGGCGACACAAACATCGGCTCGTTGCCGAAATAACCGTAGTCGTCAAGTTCATCGCGGCTGCTGCATCCGGCATATTCCAGTAATTTGCGCTCCAAGACGGGTATAAGCGCCTTTTCATATCCGGGCTTGAAATAGTTGTCAAGGGTTACAACGCTGCCGTCACCCAGACGGTAATTGCGGCAGGTAATGAATGTGCCGCCATGGGCTCCGCCGGTGTATTGGTACCAGTTGATGAAATGACCTATTATGTCTGTATTGTTCCCATAGTGAACCTCTGTGTTCAGCACAAACTCATAATCTATGTCACGCGGCTCAAACCCTCCCTCATTGGCATATTCTATCTGTTCCTGATTGTCTTGTTTGAAAACAACAATCAGCGAGTCAATGAATTCTGTCATGGCCTTTTGGACATCGGTGGTTTTTTTATTGAACATGAACTCCGATATATCCTTGTTGAATGCGTTGGCGAACATGGTGTCTGTGCCGTAAGCCATGAGTGCTTTCATGTCAAAGTTGCATGAGGGGTGCTCTTTGCCTTGTTTGTATGGAATGTTATATTTGAATGATATGTAGCGGAATGCGTATTTGTCACCGCTCTGACATGATGCCAGTAAAAGAATCATTAGTGCTGACAGTAGTTTGAATGCTTTCATCATGATGTTGTTTTACGCGAAATTATACAAAAAAACAGACATGCAGGTCCTATGATGTCAGATTCTAGGTTTATATTTGCAATCAGAATCCTATTTCAGATAATATGAAGTTTTCAAATTCTTTATTCAGGTCAGCCCTTATTGCTGTCTCTGTATTGTGTCTGTTTTCATGTGAAAAGAAAGATGATGAGCCGTCAGCGTATGTCGTTGAGGGTGTTACTCTGAACTTAAGTCAGGCGGAACTGATACCTGGCGATACGGTTAATCTGACGGCATTGTTGCAACCGTTCAACAAAAGTGTTGACGAGGCTATTTCATGGGACGAAGGTCTTAAGGGGCTTGTTTTCTGGAAAACATCGGACTCAAAGGTCGCTGCGGTTGATGACAAGGGCGTTGTCGTTGCAAAAGGTGCCGGTTCATGTGATATCAGTTTTGTTTGCGGCTCAATTGCGGCAAAGTGCAGGATAACGGTTCGTTCATTTGATAAGAACAAAGTGTTTGGCTTGTGGGATGCAGGTAGTGAAGGTAAAAAATATCTCTTTACATTTGAATGCACCGGCTATCTGTATGAGCCGAATGATACCAGTTTCTTTGATTGGTCTTTTGACGGCATGCGCCTGTCAGTGTTGTTCAAGAATACTGAGAAAGGAACTGAGAAACTGATAATTACAGCAGTAAATGAGTCTGTCCTTACATTCTATTATGCCGATGACAAGGACAAACGTTCCATCAGTATGAATATGGCGCCGATGCCTGTCACATTTGAGGATTTGAGGTCTGGCATGATTGCAAAAGACGGAATAGGGGTGGTTGATATGGGGTTGCCCAGCGGCACTGTTTGGGCTGCCTGGAATCTTGGTGCAGTTGATCCGGCTGAGGATGGTGAGCGCTATTCATGGGCCGAGACAGATCCTAAACAGACTTACAGTCCGGATAATTACAAGTGGTTTGATTCCGGTAAGCAGAAATATTCAAAATATGTCGGTGATGATACTCTGAGAATTCTGACCGATGATGATCCTGCTACGTTCAGTCTGGGAGAGGGATGGTACACTCCTACAAAAGCGGACTTTAAGGAACTGTTTGACAACTGCAATAAGTTTGTTGCCAACCTGGCCGGAAAGGACGGATTTCTTCTGATTCCCAAGAATGAGGATTATAATGACAAGAGGTTGTTTATTCCTTGCTCATTGTCATCAGATTATGTGAATATTGGTGGTTCTTCAGACTTGTCTTATTATCAGAAGACCGGTTTCTACTGGACTTCAACACGTGCAGAATCAGATAAGTCAGAGGCATATTATCTGAACTTTAATGTGGGCGACTTATATTATGGACTGGGTTCTGCCAAGCGTTTCCTGGGAATGTGCATCAGACCTGTGTATGTGGAGAAAAAATAAGAGTTTTGCTTTTGATATTTTCTGAATATTGTCTATCTTTGCACCGCTTTTCGCGGAAAGCACTATAGATGGTGCCCGTAGTTCAGTTGGTTAGAGCGTCAGATTGTGGTTCTGAATGTCGTGGGTTCGAGTCCCACCGGGCACCCCAAAAGCAGAAAAAGAGGTCAACTTGACCTCTTTTTCTGCTTTCGGGGCGCCCGGTTTTTGGGCACATCTTTTTAGTTCACTACGTGAACGCGCTCCCTTTGGTCGCTTGGCGGCCTACCCGGCCGCTCTCGTTCGCATACTCACTTCGCCCCAATACGTTTGTACCTGCGTGGAAAAAAGAGAGCTTTACATTAGGGAATCAGGATAAAATACTATTTTTGGAAATAAATATAATTTCATGTTTATGAAAAAGGCTATCTTCTTTTTTATCATGATGCTATTAGTTGCATCATGTGTTTCAACGGATAAATTTAATGGACTTTTGGAGGAAAACCGTGTGTTGAAAAACGACATATCGGATTTACAGAAACAACTTGAAAATGCTTTAGCAGAACTGGAACATTACAAGTATGCTCCTGATGTCTTGTATGCTGAGGCAATGACATATAAAGCAAATAAGGATAGAGATAATTTAGATAGGATAAGTAAAGAACTGCAGAAATATCATCCACAATCATCTGAATGCCTGAAAGTTAAACAGGCTCTCGAATCATTGGACAAGGAAATTGCTGCCAAGGAAAAGGCTGAAAAAGAAAAGCGTATGAAAGCAGTATCAAAACTTAAAAAGAGCTTTGATGACGTTTCAGGAATAACATGGTATAAGAATCCATACTTTACTCATTACTATGAGTCAAATCATATCTCAATATACATTGGCCAGCGTGATGGTGGTAAGCCTTGGCTGCGCTTGAAGATGTCATACAACGGAAATAATTGGATATTCTTTGAGCAAGCGTACTTATCATTTGATGGTAATACTAAACAAATATCTTTTGACCAATATAAAGATAAGGAAACCGATGTTGATGGTGGCAAGGTATCAGAATGGATTGATGTAAATGTGGATGCTTCAACTATTGATTTTTTGAAAAAAATGGTTGAAGGTAAAACCTCAAAAATGAGATTATCGGGTAAATTTTCTAACACCAAAACTCTAACCACCATAGAAGTTAACGCCATTAGGGATGTTCTTCTTGCATACGATGTTTTGTTAAAAGGAGAATAAACAGAACTGTTATTCCCAGGTTTAAATCCCGTTGTTTGGTTAGATTCTGAGGTATGAGGGGATTTGACAGGGAGGGAGGCTTGTTTTTTCAGAGGGAGTTTGCTAATATTGCATAAACAATTAATGATTTGAGTATGTATTATTTCAAGAGACTTCAGGAAGCCAATAAGATGAGGGATTATTGGGGGGAGAGGAAATTCAAGTTCCATCAGAAAACTTTGGGAGACCGTTTTATTCAGAAACGTAAGGAAGAGGGTGCCAAAGACATTGAAAATGTTGCTGACAGCCAGGAGAGATAAACCTGATGGAAAAGATAGTATCTGCTGTAAACAATATTGTATGGAACCCGGGGCTGGTGGTGTTGCTGCTGGTGGCCGGGCTCTATTTTTCTGTGCGCACCAGGATGGTGCAAGTGAGGCGATTCGGGCTGATGTTCCGCTCTTTGTTTGGTAAAAGGCAAGGGAGCGACGGCATATCATCATTTGAGGCGTTCTGTATAGCACTCTCCGGAAGGGTGGGTACCGGTAATATCGTGGGCGTGGCTACGGCTATCGCATTCGGCGGACCGGGAGCGGTGTTCTGGATGTGGGTGGTTGCTTTCCTGGGTGCATCGACGGCTTATGTGGAATCCACACTGGCGCAGATGTACAAGTTCCGTCACGCCAGCGGGTTTAGAGGCGGTCCGTTCTCATTCATTGAGGAGGGATTGGGAATGCGTTGGCTGGGCATCGTGTTTGCCGTAATAACTATCCTGAGTTGCGGATTCTGCCTTACTATGGTACAGTCAAACGGCGTCTCCATGACCATGCAGAATGCTTTCCCTGTGCCTACGTGGGCATCAGGCGTGGTTCTTGCCGCTGTGCTGGGTATTGTGGTAATAGGTGGTGTGAAACGTATTGCAAAGGTTGCATCAATAGTAACGCCGTTCATGGCTTTCGGGTACATAGTTCTGTCAATTGTTGTGGTGTCTTTCCATATCAAGGATGTGCCGGCGGTTCTGGGCAGTATTGTTACAGGCGCTTTCGGCCTTGATCCTGTGTGCGGTGGTATTATCGGCTCCACTATTGCCATGGGCGTAAAGAGAGGCATTTTCTCAAATGAAGCGGGGCAGGGTACCGGAGCCATAGTTTCGGCTGCGGCCGATGTGGATTATCCTGCGCAACAGGGCTTGGCACAGTCATTCTCAGTATATGTGGATACGCTGTTTGTATGTACGGCTACGGCCCTGATGATTCTGACATCGGGCACCTACAATATAATTGATTCCTCAACGGGCGGTATGCTGCTTGAGAATGCGCCTGAACTTGGCAACAACTATGCCGGCTTTACTCAAAGCGCGGTGGATTCTGTATTCTCGGGATTCGGCAGCCAGTTTGTGTCTGTGGCGATGGTATTCTTTGCTTTCAGCACCATCATGGCCTATTATTTCTACGCTGAGACGGGCATACTCTATCTGTTCAAGGGTAAGAATACACGCAGGGAGAAACTTGTGGTGCGTCTGTATCAGGCTGTAATGCTGAGTGCGGTGGTTATCGGTGCCATCCGTGAGGCCGATGTGGTCTGGCAGTTCGGTGACATAGGTGTGGGCCTCATGGCGTGGGGCACGGTGATTCCCATCCTCATTCTCTGCCCCAAGGCAATCAAAGCCTTGAAGGAGTTTGAAAAACAAAAACCTTAACACTATTGTGCCGGTTTCCCCGTGTGAAAATGGTTCTGAGTGCACAGAACTTTTGGGGGTATCGGTATCGGAAACCATGGCCGCCCGTGGGCTTGTGAACGGGAGGGGCCCGCTGTGCAATAAGATGCCCTGGGATGTATGAGTTTACTCATGCATTTCAGGGCGTCTTAGTGTGCAGTGGGAGGGATAGCGCGAAGCGCGTAGTTTCAGATACTGATACCCCAAAAAGTTCCCTAGACTAACGCACAAAGGTTACAGGCGTTCCCCGCAGTGCTTGCAGTAATTTGCGTTGAGATCTGTCTTCTCGTTGCAGCGGGGGCATCGGCCGTTCTTTCCTTTCTTTTGGGTGGTGTCAATCATGGTGGCCGATACGATACCGGTGGGAACGGCTATGATGGTGTAACCCAGGATCATCACTATTCCGGACAGGAACTTTCCGATAGCCGTAACAGGCGTGATGTCACCGTATCCCACGGTCGTAAGGGTAACAATGGCCCAATAGATACTGGTGGGGATGCTGGTGAACCCGGAGTTGGGCGTGCCGCTCTCTACAATGTACATTATGGTGCCCAGAATGCATACCAGCATTACAACGAACATGAAATAGACCAGGATCTTGGTGAGACTCTTGCGGATGCTCTCAAGCAGCAGGTAGCCCTCATTCAGGAACGCAAAGAGTTTGAGCACCCTGAATATGCGGAACAGACGGAAAGTTCGCATAAGAGAGAGGTATCTGAGCGGCGGGAAGAAAATGCTGAGCAGCTGGGGCCACGTGGCCAAAAGGTCAATTATGCCGAAGAAACTGAGTACATAATCGCGTTTTACGGGCGAGCAATATACTCGGAGCACGTATTCAATGGCAAACAGTATGCTCAATACGTACTCAAGGACAATGATTGAAGCTTTAAGTATTCCGGCACCGTTCAGTTCCAGATGAATGAGTGTCTGGAATGAGAATTCATCAACCTTAAGAACACTTTCCAATGACGCTATTATAATGCATAGCGCAATAGCAATCATTATAACTATGTCAACAGGCTTTGACAGACGGTCTGTTCCCTCAAACAGTATCCTGTAAAGCCTCTCCTTGTCCTTAATTATAGCAATCAGTTTCTTCATTTATACGGGTCTTTTGTGCCAGGTTTCCAGGTGCAGCCACCGGCCAGAATGGGATAGACCACCGATGGGAAGCACAGACTCTGGTAAATAGTATATTCGTTGTTCTGATAATTGTCCAGTATATCTATGTAGGCACGCTCACGTGGGGTCGTGTTGCGGCTGATGGCCGGATAACTGGGATAGTTGCGCACATAGTTGCCTGCGCCGAATACCAGAATACCCGGGCGAGGCCCCCATCCCTGCTCAATGGTGTAGGCCGATTCGCGGTCATGCGGCCAGTGAACCTGATTAAATCCCAGAGTGGTCATGTAGCATTTGCCCAGGGGGTTAAGGCCAAGCGCGTAGTCCATCATCTGGCTTACCACATCAATGTACTCCTGATTACCCGTAAGTTTCCACATAAGCACAATGGGGAACGTATATTGCCCCTGAGCCACGTTGCTGCCCCACCAGTTTACGTTCATGGGCGCGCCGTTGGGGTAGGCGTTCTCAGTAAATGCGGCCATCTGCTTATCGACAGTAGCCTGCAGGGCATCCTTGAATATCTTAACGGTAGCGGCATCGGTCTTGCTGGCAGGAGCCAGGATGTAACTGAAGAAATATGATGTGAGCCAGCCTCGCTCGGCAAATATCTCAGAGCCTTGATTGTAGGTGGAGAGCATCTGTTCCGCATCATGCGCGTGCGCCTTGATATACTCATGGCAATCAGCATTGCCGGTCATAAGGTATTTTTCAGTGTTGTAGTACATCTGGAATGTGGCCGGCATCTCGCGGTTACGCTCGGCATAAACGCGGGTGGATGCCTTGTAAGCCTTCTCTGCGCATTCTACGTACTCCTTGCTCTTGGCAGCATCGTACGGCTTGATTATGCGGGCAAAGTGATAGAACAGGCCCGATGCCCAGGCCGATGTACGTGGGTCAAGTGCCTCAGAACCAAACAGATGGTCCTCCTGGTCATATGTGGTGAACGGTGAGTATCCGTTGGTCTCGGTGCCCCAAGGAATCTGACCGTCCTCCTCCTGGAAGTATTTCCAGAACATGGTGCCCCATTCGGCCTCATCAAGGATATCGGGTATGCCGTTGCTCTTGCCAAGGATGTTGAACTGAGCATCAAACTTATCGGGTATGTTGAACTGGTCATCGGTAAAGAGTTCGGGGAATGCCTCAAAGGTGGTGAGCAGGGTGCTGGGCACATCCATATGATAGGTGCGGCGGTCTGCATCGCCTGCATCGTGATATCCACCCCAGGCTTGGATGGTGGGCTCTGTGCCCTTTACAACCAGACGTGCCTCGGCAATGCGGTCATAGGTCTGGTAAATGGTCTCGTGGCAGCGCTTGGTGCGGTAACTGAAGTCAGAGTACGGCTCAATGATCTGGATTCCGCAGCGCTGGTTAAAGAGTGAGCGGAAACTGACATAAGAGAGTTTCTGTGAGAACTGACCGCCTACGCCAAAGGGATATGATGCACCGTAACCATCAACCACAATGCGGTACGGGCCGCCCTCCGGAACCTTAGACAGGTCTATGCGATATACATAATCACCCGATGATCGGTCCTCACCAATCTCCGTTAACTGGCCTGAACAGACCTTTTTGCCCAGTTTGGATTTCTTGTACTGATATACGGTGTAAGAGGGCAGGGCGCCTTCAATCTTACGTACACCGCCGTCACCCAGATAGATTGCAAAGTTTGCAAAACGCTTGGTAGAGAGTGCGCTGTAAGCCACCTGATTGGTCTTGATGGCCTCACAGTATATTTTTTTGGGATCAAACTTGAAACTGTATGTGCCATACGGAGTTTCAACTTTGTATTTCTGTCCGTTCTTGAGTGTGGGCACGGTAAGATATATAAAGTGGTCACACTGATCTGCAGCCGCAGCGGTTCTATTGACACTAAGTACCTGTGTCCCGTTCACTTTCCAAAGTGTCGGATCAGAGATATCAACCTCATTCACATCAAGCGTATCGCTGATAAAATAGAGTTCAATCACATCTTTTGAAGCAGTACGTATCTCCTGGAATGTAAGTTTGGCACTTGCTGACAGAGACAGCAGCAAAGTGAAAGCAATGGATAGTAAAGGTTTCATAATTCATTCGGCTGTTTTGGCAAAGGTAGGTATAATTTACAATTGACAATTGATAATTGACAATTAATAGGATTGCTATGTGCACAGAACTTTTGGGGGTATCGGTATCAGGTTGCCATTTGCAGGAGCAGAACTATCAGTTTGGGGAGCATCAGTGACTTGGCGTAAAGCGCATGCCCCCAAAAGTTCTCCTTACTCCGGCACTACACAGAAGGAACCGTCCCTTTTGTGTACTTGGTTGGGGTGGAGGTCGTAGTAGCGGAGGGTGGTTGCGGCGCCTATTTTGAGCAGGTGCAGGGTGACGGCAAGGCCGTGGTCGGTACGGGGCGCAGTCATGTTGGAGATGTAGTTGCCCAGTGACCATACGGTAAGATGGCGGTCTGCGTAATACTCATGGGGCAGAGTGCGCACGGGCTGCACTACATGCGGATGGCCTCCGATAATGTGGTTCACACCTATGCTGTAGAGCCACCTTTCAAGTTTCTTCTGGCTGGCATCGGGTTCGGTACGGTATTCCGTGCCCCAGTGCATGCAGGCAATGATGCAGTCGGCGTGCAGTTGGCGCGCGCGGATAACATCGGCCTTTATCTGTGTGGTGTCAATGTAGTTTACTATACAGGGAGGGGCAACAGGTATTCCGTTGGTGTCATAGGTGTAGTTTAGCAGGGCAATACGCATGGTGCCGTGTTCTATTATATAAGGATAGAGGGAGTCACGCTCTGCCTGGTTGCGGTATGTGCCCAGATGGCCGATGCCCAGACTGTCAAGGATGTCAAGGGTGCGGATGAGGCCGCGGTTACGGCGGTCAAGGCAGTGGTTGTTCGCGGTCAGGAAGATGTCAAAGCCGGCATCACGGACAGCCAGAGCAAAGGCATCGGGCGAGCAGAACTGCGGATAGCCGGTGTAGGGCGCTCCGCCCAGTGTGGTCTCAAAGTTGCAGACAGCAATATCGGCTGCCTCAATCTCAGGGATGACCTGAATGAAACAGCCGCTATAGTCATATGTGCCGTTTGGTCTGCGTGCCGCTTGGAGTTGGGCCTTATGCTGCATCATATCTCCGGCAAAGTAGAGGGAGATACTGTCCAGGGCTTGGGCCGATGCGCTTAGCGTGCATACCAGCCATATCCCGATGAATATGGCAGACCTGGTCACGTGGATTACTTGTAGATGCTCTTCTGACCTGCCAGCAGGGTGTTCTTCATAAGCGAGCAGATGGTCATTGGGCCTACGCCGCCGGGAACAGGGGTGATGAAGCTGCACTTGGGGGCGACCTCATCAAACTGTACGTCACCACTCAGGCGGAATCCGCTCTTCTTGGTGGCATCGGGCACGCGGGTGGTGCCTACGTCGATGATTACGGCGCCCTCCTTGACCATATCGGCCTTGACAAAACCGGGCTGACCCAGAGCGGCTACTATGATGTCGGCCTGGAGGCACTCCTCCTTGATGTTGGCGGTGTGGCTGTGGCAGACGGTCACGGTGCAGTCACCGGGGTTGGATTTCTGCATCAGGAGGCTGGCCATAGGCTTGCCTACTATGTTGCTGCGGCCCAGGACTACGGCTTTCTTGCCGCGTGTCTCAATGTTGTAGCGCTTAAGCAGTTCCATGATGCCGTTAGGTGTGGCCGATATGAAACAGGGCAGACCTATGCTCATGCGACCCACGTTGATGGGGTGGAAACCATCTACATCCTTGCGGTAGTCAATGGCCTCTATTACATGCTGCTCATTGATGTGCCTGGGCAGGGGGAGTTGAACTATGAATCCGTCAACATCGGGGTCATTGTTCAGTTCGGCTACCTTGGCCAAAAGAATGTCTTCAGTAATATCACTCTCAAAACGGATGAGTGTTGATTTGAAACCGCATACCTCGCATGCCTTTACCTTGGCTGCAACGTATGTCTCGCTGCCACCGTCATGGCCTACCAGAATGGCGGCCAGATGAGGGCGTTTTTCACCTCTCTCTACCATTGCGGCTACCTGTGCCGCAATTTCCTGCTTAACCTGTTCGGCTACTGCCTTTCCGTCAATTAACTGCATTGTATGTTGTATTTTTACCTTCTCATCATGAAATTGGGCAGTTTGGCGCCGGCCACGGTCTTCATCATCTTGCGTGTCTGTTCAAACTGCTTGATCATACGGCTTACCTCCTGAATTGACTGTCCGCTGCCCTTGGCTATGCGGTTTCGCCTTGACTGGCTCTTGTCAAGCAACTCCGGGTTGGAGCGCTCTGCGGGAGTCATTGAATAGATCATGGACTCGATGCCTTTGAAAGCGTTGTCATCAATATCAATGTCTTTCAGCGCCTTGCCTACACCGGGTATCATGCCCATCAGGTCTTTCATGTTGCCCATCTTCTTGATCTGGCCTATCTGCTCCAAAAAGTCGTTGTAGTCAAACTTGCCCTTGCCCATCTTTTTCTGGAGGCGTTTGGCTTGTTCCTCATCAAACTGTTCCTGGGCGCGTTCAACGAATGATACAATATCACCCATGCCCAGAATACGGTCTGCCATACGGTTTGGATGGAATACGTCAAATGCATCCATCTTTTCACCGGTGCCGACAAACTTGATAGGCTTGTCAACTACAGTGCGAATGCTGAGCGCGGCACCGCCGCGGGTGTCACCGTCAAGTTTGGTCAGAATGACGCCGCTGAAATCAAGACGCTCGTTGAACTCACGGGCTGTGTTCACGGCATCCTGACCGGTCATGGAGTCAACTACAAAGAGTATCTCGTTGGGGTTTACTGCCTCCTTGATGGCCGTGATCTCCTGCATCATCATCTCGTCTATGGCCAGACGGCCGGCGGTATCGATGATTACAACGTCAAAGCCTTTGGCGCGTGCCTCCTTGATAGCGTTCTGTGCTATCTCTACAGGTTTGTTGTTTCCCTCCTCTGTATATACTGTTACGCCTATCTGCTCGCCAAGTACCTTTAACTGGTCTATAGCGGCGGGACGATAGACGTCGCAGGCTGCAAGCAGGGGCTTCTTGGCGCGCTTGGTCTTTAACAGTTTGGCCAGTTTGGCGCTGAAGGTGGTCTTACCGGAACCTTGCAGACCGGCCATCAGAATGACTGCAGGATGCCCCTTGATATCTATGTCAACTGCTTCACCACCCATTAGAGTGGCAAGTTCATCATGTACCACCTTGACCATCAATTGGCCGGGGCGGACCGATGTCAGTACGTTCATGCCAAGGGCTTTTTCCTTGACGGTATCGGTGAACTGCTTGGCGACCTTGTAGTTTACATCGGCATCAAGCAGGGCTTTGCGGACGTCTTTTAGGGTTTCGGCTACGTTGACTTCGGTGATTTTGCCTTCACCCTTGAGTATCTTTAGGGACCTTTCTAGTCTTTCTGACAGATTTTCAAACATATCATAATATTTTCAAGGCGCGAAATTAATAAAAAAATCCCAAATTGCTGGTTTTTGTTGAAGAGGGGAACTTTTTGGGGTATCAGTATTTGAAACTACGCAGGACTAACGGTTTGGGGAGTCAACGTTCCGTGGCTACTCCGAACCTTTCCGGACCCTAAACGGCGAGCTCCTCCATCTTAGCCACCTGCGGTGTCTAATCGTCGTCGAACAGGCGCCGTTTTTAACGGGATCCTCCCAAGGTTCTACGCTTACGCCACTGCACTGATACTCCCCAAACCGTTAATCCTGCTTCTGCAAAATGCAGGCAGTACACAGAAAGAAGCGTCACTATTGTGTTAGCGGCCGGAGAGGTAGAGCATCTGGCGGATCTCCTCGTTGAAAGCTTTGGCGTTGAGGAGTTTCTCAAGGGTGAGGTGCATGCGGTAGCGCCAGTAGTTGTTGGGGTCTGCGGGAACGTTGATGCGTTCGGCGGCAGGGTCTTTTGCACGCAGGGTGCTGCTCATGGAGAGCCAGTCCTGAAGCGGGAATATTGCCAGCATTGAGGGGGATGCCAGATGGGCTGAAATGACGCTGGTGCAGGCTGCCGTGGTGGCACGGCGGGCTGATATCACATGGTTTGGCTCCATCTCCTGTTCAATCCATGTGCGCAATACGTTCATGTCATGGGTTGAGGTGGTGCAAACTGACATGTACGGGTATGTTGAGGGGTCTTCAACCTTGACGCCGAGCGTTTTGGGCATGCGCTGAACCTCAAGGGCAAGAATGCGCAGACGGTCCATGACATCGGGAACACATGAGGGTATCATGCCAAGGTCTTCACCGCATACAAGCATGTCTGTAGCCTCAATCAGCGTGGGCAGTTTTGACATGGCCACGTTGCTCCAGAATGTGTCATTGCGTTTGTAGTAGAAATCGTCATGTATGTAGCGGAATGCGGCCTGTTCCTGTTCTGTGAGTTCCTTGAATGCTTTGGTGTCAAAGGCGTTGATACGCGGATGATAGGTGCCTGGCCGATGTTCGTCCTCAAGGAACAGGACATTGGTCTCAGGTGTTCCGGGGGCAGGTTGGGTATGCTTGTCAGGATCAAAATTGAACCCGAGGCCGCGTATTTCATCGGGGGTATAGGTCAGGGCGGGGTTAAAGCGTCCCATGAGTCCGCTCTTGTATTTGAGCGGCACCTCCCAGATACGGAAAAATCCCAACAGGTGATCTATGCGGTAAGCATCAAAGTAATCTGCCATTTTACGGAATCGTGCCACAAACCACGAGTAGCGGTCACGAGCCATCATATCCCAATTGTATGTAGGTAATCCCCATTTCTGGCCGTCAACGGCAAAGGCATCGGGCGGGGCGCCAGCCTGACAATCGGTATGGAACAATTCCGGATGTATCCAGACGTCAGCACTGAAACGGTTTACGCCAATGGGTATGTCTCCTTTGAGCAGGACTCCCTTTTTGTTGGCATATTTCTTTACATCTGACAACTGCTTGTGCAGATGGTACTGTATGAACATGTATTTGCGTATCTCTTTGAAACGCATATTGCCGGGAGTGCAGTATTTGTCCAGAAGAGAAGGCTTGTAGGTTGCCTCATATCCCCACTTGCTGAAATCAGCAGTACCGTTCCTGTCTCTCAGATAACAGTACAGGGAATATGGTTCCAGCCATGATTTGTTGGCTGAAAAGAAAGAGCGGAACTCCTGAGAGCGCAGGCACTGATCACCGTATTTTGCATACAGACGGTCAAGATATTCATTTTTGGCCTTGAAGACTCTTTCATAATCTATTACCGGGAGTGAGTTGAGTTCCTTGCGCTCTTTCTCCATGCGGTCAAGGAACTCGGGATCATCAAGTTGACCGACCAACTCCAGATTGATGTATATGGGATTCAGGGCGAATGATGAATTTGCGCTGTAGGGGTAGGAGTCACGCCATGTTCCGGTCAGAGTGGTGTCATTTACGGGGAGTGTCTGTATCACGCTCTGTCCGGTTGCTGCAGCCCAGTCAACCAGAAGTTTGAGATCAGTGAATTCTCCTATTCCGAAATCATTCTCTGAACGTAAAGAGAAAAACGGAATTGAGGTTCCGGCACCTTTCCATCGGGGGCGGTTGTTGTGATGTACGTATGGGATGGCAACCGTGCGCTGCTCGATATTCTGGCCCCCATAGTCTTTCCATCGGTCAGACAGAACCAGACGGTCGGCACGGGTGTAGGGGATAGAGTGCGATGTTCCCTCTTCCTGACGGGTGAGTATTCCGTCTGTCTGAACAATATAGTAATAGGTGATGTCTTTAGTTGCGACCGTGTCATCATCAAATTCATAATCAGTGAACCATGTACCCTGGCCGTTGTTGTCCATATCAAGGCATAAAATGGAACCGTCAGGCAGATTGAGGCAGAGAAACAGGCTCTCTCCCCAACGGGTAAGGTATTCTATCTGAAAATGTATTTGCATTTTTGTCTCGTCAGGTTACAAATATATGTTTTTTTTAATAAAAGGTGTATGATTGTCATGAAAATCTTTGAACGGAAAATCTTTTCAACCGATTCTGAAAAGTTATCAACAATTTTCAAAAATCATCTGTTTTTTCTTTTCCGATAAAGAGGGCAAAATTAATTTTGCGTAACACCAATGAACTAAAATTTTATAAACATAACATCTGATTTATGGAATTGAAACAGGACGGTATCTATGATGCCAGTACCCTTGGTGGGGGTAAAATGTTAGTGCTTGGTTTCCAGCACATGTTCGCAATGTTTGGTGCAACGGTTCTTGTGCCAATTCTTACTGGTCTTTCAGTTTCTGCTACACTGCTGTTTGCAGGTATCGGTACTCTGATTTTTCATCTGTTTACCAAATTCAAGGTGCCTGCATTCCTGGGCTCGTCATTCGCATTCCTGGGCGGCTATGCTGCCGTTAAAGGATTTGGCGTGGAACTCGGCATGTCAGAGAGCGTTGCTCTTACATATGCCTGCATAGGTGTGTTCTGCGCAGGTCTGCTCTATTTTGTGCTGGCTGCCTTATTCAAAATTTATGGTGTTCAGCGTACAATGCGTTTCTTCCCTCCCGTTGTTACCGGTCCCATAATCATTTCAATAGGACTGATCCTTTCATCAAGTGCCATCAACAACTGCCAGGCCAACTGGTGGATTGCACTGCTGGCTATTCTGATTATTGTGATCTGCAATATCTTCGGTAAGGGAATGATAAAGATTATCCCGATTATTCTGGGTGTTATCGGTTCGTATATTGTAGCCGCATGCTTTGGACAGGTTGACTGGAGTTCAATGAAGGATGCCGCATGGTTCGGTATGCCATTCCAGATGGAGAATACCGCATTTGCAGTGCTCAAGGATCCGAACTGGTCATTTGTGGGTACGGCAATCATTGCCATTGTTCCTATTGCAATAGCAACCATGATTGAGCATATTGGTGATGTATGCGCCATATCTTCAACCTGCAACCGCAACTTTATTGCTGATCCGGGTCTGCACCGCACTCTTATGGGTGACGGCTGCGCTACCGCTCTTGCTGCTCTGTTCGGTGCTCCTGCAAATACCACATACGGCGAGAATACAGGTGTACTGAACCTGACCAAGGTGTTTGATCCAAAGGTGGTTCGCATCGCAGCCTGCCTGGCAATACTGTTCTCATTCTGCCCCAAGTTCGCTGCTCTTATCTATGCTATGCCGACTGCAACTGTAGGTGGCGTTTCTCTGGTGCTTTACGGTATGATTTCGGCTGTAGGTGTACGTAATCTGGTTGAAAACCACGTTGACTTTACAAACAACCGCAATGTGTTGATTGCTGCTCTGATTCTTGTATTGGCTATCGGTATTCAGTACGGCCCCGGCAGTATTGCAATAGGTAACGTCAACCTGTCAGGTCTGGCAGTAGCGGCTTTGGTCGGTATTATTCTGAACGCTATACTTCCCGGCAAGGACTTTGATATGGAAAAAGGTTTTGTCAGCGGCAAGAAAGCGACTGCCGATAAGGTGGAACTGCCCGAATAATAACAGAAACATTATTTTTAATCCTTTATTTATTAACTAAACTAAACTTGCAATGAAAAAAATTGTAGCATTTGCAGGATTCAGCCTGCTTGCAGTTGGTGCTTTTGCACAGACAAACTTACAGGTGTTCTATGATTTCGGTGACAAACGTAACTATGTTACCACGACCCTTGAGATGTTCAAGGCTGATGACTGGGGTAGCACATTCTTCTTTGTAGATTATGACTACGCCGACAAGGATGCACGTGATGCTAAGAGGTGGGGTGCAACCGGTAGTTATTTTGAGATTGCCCGTGCCCTTAATTTCTGGCAGGATTCAAAACTCGGCGCATTGAGCGCACACGTTGAGTTCAATGCAGGTGTAGGTTTCGGTACACGCAACTGGTTGTTCGGTGTTGAATATTTCCTTCACAATGCTGATTTCTCAAATACTTTCACATTTGAGGTGATGTATAAGACATTCAATGAGACTGCCAAGAGTGATGTTCCATTGCAGTTCACATTTGTATGGGGCATGCAGGATCTGTTTGGCGTAGAGGGACTCAGGTTCTCAGGTTTTGCTGATTTCTGGGGTGAGACCACAGAATATTGGTATGGTAAAGGTCAGGAGAATCCAAAGGATGCCGGCAAGTGGATATTCATCTCAGAGCCTCAGTTGTGGTATAATGTAGGTTCACTCTTTAACTGCCCCAACTTCAATGTAGGCGGTGAGGTTGAACTCGGATATAATTTTGCCGGTTTCAAAGGATTTACCTGCAATCCCTGCCTTGGTGTAAAGTGGGATTTCTGATAACTGATTGTTGAACTGTAACATTCAAGTGTTATGTCACTTTTGAAAGTTTTAGGTTTTGATCCTGCCAAGCATGATGTAAAGACAGAGGTCGTGGCCGGTATCACCACCTTCCTGACCATGGCTTACATTCTGGCTGTGAATCCCGATATTTTCGGCGCACTTGAGGGCATGGGAATGCCTAAGGATGCAGTCTTTGCTGCAACAGCATTTTCTGCCATTGTAGGTACATTGGTTATGTCCCTTTATGCAAAGAAGCCTTATGCCCTGGCTCCCGGTCTGGGCTTGAACGCATTCTTTGTATATACCGTCTGTCTGACCATGGGTTACAGTTGGCAGTTCGCATTGACGGCTGTACTTATTGAGGGTATCATCTTTGTAATCCTTACAGTCACCAATGTTCGTGAGGCCATTATCAATGCTATCCCCAAGGCTATGAAGAGTGCAGTGTCAGCCGGTATCGGTTTGTTCATTGCATTCATCGGAATGGTAAATGCAGGTATCATAGTTGATGACGGCGGCACAATCATTGCCCTGGGTGATATTACAGGAGGTACTGCTCTGCTGGCCATTGTAGGTCTGGTTATCACTTCAGTTATGATGATCCTCAAGGTTCCCGGCGCAATGCTGATTGGTATCATCGTTACCGCTATCATCGGTATTCCGTTCGGAATCACCCATTTTGACGGTGTTGTAAGAGGTGTGCCTTCAATCGCTCCCATTTTCTGCAAATTCGAGTTCCACAACATCCTGTCATGGGATATGGTTATCGTAGTGTTCACATTCCTCTTCATTGATATGTTTGATACTATCGGTACTGTAATCGGCGTATCAAAGAAGGCCAATGCAATGAATTCTGACGGTACCATTCCCGGCGTCAAGAAGGTTCTGATGGCCGATGCCGTTGCAACTGTTGCCGGTGCATGCTTTGGAACCAGCACCACTACCACTTACGTGGAGAGTGCATCGGGTGTTGCCGAGGGTGGCCGCACCGGTCTGACATCATTTACAACCGCTATCTGCTTTGCCATAGCACTGTTCTTTGCTCCGTTATTCATCGGAATACCGTCAGCAGCAACAGCCCCTGCTTTGATCATTGTAGGTGTCATGATGATGTCATCAATTCTGGATGTTGACTTCAATGATTTCTCAGAGAGCATTCCTGCTTATATCTGCATGATTGTAATGCCTTTGGCTTACAGTATCTCTGACGGTATCATGCTGGGTATGATATCATTCGTTGTCCTGAACGCACTGACCGGTAAGTTCAAGAAAATCAGCGTTATGATGTGGATTCTGGCTATTCTGTTCATTCTACGTTACATACTCCTGTAAATAAGAATGACAGAAAAATCAAGGGCGGTTCCGTTTGGAGCCGCCCTTTTTTTATGATTTCTGTTCTCAATTATTCGTTGATTGTGGCTACAGCGCCTGTAGCGGAATCAAAGGTAATCTTGGTATCTGCGTTCTTGCCCATGATGGTTGATGAAACAACCTCGACTTTTCCGAATTGTGCTATTGGTAACTCCTTTTCAATGAAACTGATACGGTTGTTGTAAACTTTAATGTCGGCGCGTCCGGGAATGCGGCAGTACAGGAATGCATTCTGGTTTTTGCCTGCACTTTTTGTCTTTTTGGGTGATTCGGTCTCAGACGGGAGTGATATCATTTTCTTGTCTGCAATGTCTATCCAGACCGGCTCTCCTGCCAGATTGTCTATGGGGAGCACGCCCAGTTTGGTGGAAAAACGGAACAGCAATTGCTTGGTGACCGGGGAATCGGGGGTTACGTCAATGGTGAATGTGTGTTCCTCGGTCTCCGTAGTGCCGCTGAAAAGGGTAAGCAGGGCGCTTTCCTGTTCTGAGAGTGATTCAAGAATGTACTTGAGGGATTCGCCCTCTGTCGGGATATATTCGGCCTGTCCTCTTGTTATGGCGTTGCGGCTCTCCCTTATGTTGTAAATCTCTTTTGCTGTCAGTTCTGCCATTTTGGCTGTGGAACCGGCCATGAGAATCTCCTCAGTCATATAGTCCTGCGGATTGGTCTTGCGGGGTTGAGCGGAGGCGTTGTTGATTACTGTTGTTGTTATAAGTTCATTGCCCTTGGAATGGGTGTTCACGGCAGTAAGTACGCCTTCACCGGTCAGTTCAAAATAGGGCCTGCGTCCTTTTAACGGAAAGGAAAGAGTGTAGAGTTGGTCCTTGTCAGGAACTCCGTAAGGTGTCACTTCAACTGAGGTTATCTCCCAAACCTCTTCGGCCTTGTCTTTGATGCCGTTCATGCGCAGATAACGCTCGGCATAACGTGAGAACTCACCCGGTTTGAAGGTGCTCTTGCGCGTGGTTACCGTAACTGTGAGTTTGGTCTTGGGGAGCCAGTATGATACTGCGTCCTGGGTTATACCCGGTGAGTAGGGGGTTGAGGTTCCTTGTGCGGCCATAGGCATGCAGCCTAAGGCAAAGCCCATCAGAAGGGCGTGTCTGATTATATTCATTTTCATAATATTTCCATTTTGATCCATGCCTGTGGCAGGAAAGATATGATATCGGCCGATGTCATGGCTGTCTGGCTCAGGTTCTGTGCGGCCAAATCGCCTGCAAGTCCGTGTATGAATACTGCGATTGCTGCCGAATCTGTTGCGCTGTATCCTTGTGCGAGCAAGGCCAGAACAATGCCTGTCAGCACATCGCCGGATCCGCCTGTGGCCATTCCGGCGTTTCCGGTGGTGTTTATGTATGCAGTGCCGTCAGGTGTTACGGTTACCGTAGGAGCGCCCTTTATGACAACCGTAATGCCGGTGCTGCGTGCAAGCGCGATGGCCTTTTCCGCCATCTGACTCCAGTTGTCGGCCTTGCCGGTCAGCCTTGCCAGTTCGCCAGGGTGAGGTGTTATTACGGAACCTGACGGTACATAATCAAGCAGGTAGTTGTTCTGCGATATTATGTTCAGGGCATCGGCATCAAGCACAGACGGGCAAGCGGAGTTCTTGAGCAACTTGTCAAGCAGAACGGTCTGAGAATCCCCTTTGCCCAATCCGGGGCCGGCACCTATGGCGGAATAACGTGACAGGTCAGAGTCAGCGTACATGTCATCGGTGAACCTGACCATGGCCTCAGGGACTGAAATCTGGAGTATGTCATTGTTGGCGGGTGGGGTGCAGACCGTGAGCAGCCCGACACCCGAACGCATGCATGCCTTGGCTGACAATACCGCCGCGCCGGCCATGCCGTAACTGCCGGCATAGAGCAGGGCATGTCCGAAAGTGCCTTTGTATGATTGCGGGTCACGGGCTCTCAACAGGCTCCTGATGTAGTCCTGTTTTACAGTCATGATACTCTCAGCCGGAAGCAGAGTTTCAAGCATCTGTCTAACCCCGTCTATGTATATTTGGTCCGTCATTTGGCACTTGTACTTGGCAAATGTACGCTTATTTTGTTAAAAAATGGACAATCTTGTTCCTGTCACTCACAAAAATGGAATTAATATCCTTTTTGCCGTACTTTTTTGAGTATATTCGCGTAAATATTAGGTTATATATGGAAACCATTCAGGTAAAGGACAAGTTGTTCACTCCGTTCATCAAGGAACAGGAGATTCAGAAAGAAATCAAAAGAGTCGCTTCAGAGATTAACCGTGATTATCAAGGCAAGGAGCCTCTGTTTCTATGTATTCTGAACGGTTCTTTTATGTTTGCGGCAGATCTGCTCAAGAATGTGACCGTACCGTGTAATGTCTCTTTTGTAAAAGTGGCATCATACCAGGGCACAGAGACTACCGGTAAGGTAAAGGAACTTATGGGGTTACAGGAATCAGTTGAAGGCCGTGACGTTATCATAATTGAAGATATTGTTGACACCGGTTATACTATGCGCGATGTCCTGGAGTCACTATCAGAAAAGAATGCCGCATCAGTGGCTGTCTGCGCTTTGCTCTGCAAGCCTGACAAACTCAAGGTTGACATTAATCTGAAATACCTTGCCATGAATATTCCTAACGGCTTTATTGTGGGATATGGTCTTGATTATGACGGTTTTGGCAGGAACTCGCGTGATATTTATAAAATTGTGAAACAGTAAAACGGTTTACGATGGACAACATAGTTATTTTCGGTGCTCCCGGTTCAGGTAAGGGAACATACAGTGCTGCCCTGGTTGAAAAATTCGGTTACAACCATATTTCTACAGGTGATGTACTCCGTGCAGAGATCAGAGAGGGTACGGAACTCGGT
Source organism: Bacteroidaceae bacterium (assembly GCA_017551925.1). Taxonomy (GTDB): domain Bacteria; phylum Bacteroidota; class Bacteroidia; order Bacteroidales; family Bacteroidaceae; genus Colenecus. The sequence goes on from JAFZKA010000124.1 coordinate 34,392, forward strand.
AAGATAGCCGAAGGGTATATAGAGAAAGGACAACTTATTCCTGATGACCTGATAATAGATATGCTTGCCGATGTTTATGATACTATGCGTGAAGGCCCGGGAGTGATCTTTGACGGTTTTCCGCGTACTATTGTACAGGCTAAGGCTCTTAAGGACATGCTTAACAAACGTGGTGAAAAGATATCCGTCACACTGAATCTTATTGTCAGTGAGGATGTTCTGATGGAGCGTCTGCTGAACCGTGCCAAGATTGAAGGGCGTGCTGATGACAATGAGGAGACTATCAAGAAGCGTTTCAATGTCTATTATACCCAGACACATCCGCTGATTGAATGGTTCAAGAAAGAGGGGGTTCTTTCTGAATTCACCTTTAAGGGTGACAAGGACCTTATGATTAAGGAAATAATAGAGAAGGTGGAGTCAATCTGATTCCACCTTATATTTGCATTATGGCTGAAAGCAACTTTGTAGATTACGTTAAGATATTCTGTCGGTCAGGTAAGGGCGGCCGTGGCTCGGCGCACTTGCGTCATGATAAATACATTCCCAACGGCGGTCCTGACGGCGGTGACGGCGGCAAGGGCGGAAGCGTTATCCTTAAAGGTAACCGCAACTATTGGACATTGCTGCACTTGCGCTATGAAAGGCATGCATTTGCAGAGAACGGCGGAAACGGCGGCAGCAACAAGTGCTTTGGCAAGGACGGCCAGGATGTAATAATAGAGGTTCCTTGCGGCACAGTGGCTTACAATGCTGAAACCGGTGAATATTTGTGTGATATTACTGATGACGGTCAGGAGATAGTCCTGCTCAAGGGCGGCCGAGGTGGTCTGGGTAACTGGCATTTCCGTACCGCTACGCGTCAGGCTCCAAGGTTCGCACAGCCGGGAGAGCCCGCACAGGAGATGATGGTCGTTCTTGAACTCAAACTTTTGGCCGATGTGGGCCTGGTGGGATTCCCGAATGCCGGCAAGTCAACGCTCCTGTCTGCAATATCGGCAGCAAAACCAAAGATTGCCAACTATCCGTTCACCACACTTGAACCTAATCTGGGAATCGTGTCATACCGTGAAGGCAAATCATTCGTTATGGCCGATATTCCCGGTATTATTGAGGGTGCGAGCGAGGGTAAGGGACTGGGACTCAGGTTCCTGCGTCATATTGAACGCAACTCATTGCTTCTGTTCATGGTACCCGGTGATACTGATGACATAAGGCGTGAGTATGATATTCTGCTGAATGAACTGGCACAGTTCAATCCTGAGATGCTTGACAAGCAGCGTGTGCTGGCTGTGACAAAATGTGACCTTATTGATGAGGAACTTATGTCCATGCTTGAACCCAATCTGCCCCAGGATATTCCGCATGTTTTCATATCGGGCGTAAGCGGTCTCGGACTCCAACAACTCAAGGATATTCTGTGGAAGGAACTTAACAGTGAGAGCAATAAACTTGATGCCACCTGGAAGACCGAACATATAGTCCACCGCTCAAAGGATGCAAGTGAACTCCATAGTGAACTTGTTGCCGCAGGAGCGGATTTTGAGATTGATTTTGATGATTTCTCTGATGATTCAGATGACATTGACGATCTTGAAGAGGTAGAGGTTGAACTTTGAAAAAAATAATTGAAAAAAACATCCATAAAATTTAACTTTCATTTTAGCGGCATATATGTATAATGAGCGAATTTGAAAAATTCACCTTATTATTAATTTATAAACTAAACAAAACTGAAATGAAAAAGATGTTTTTGGCAGCTGCCCTTCTGGCAGTAGTTTCTCTGGCCAACGCTCAGGCTCCGGCCGATGCTCCTTACGGAGTAAAATCAGGTGTTATCACCATGTCTATGGATATGATGGGTAACGAAATGATCACTGAGACCTATTTTGACAACTACGGACTGAAGACCGCTCAGGTTTCAGAAGGTGGTGGCATGATGGGTATGGGTGGCGAAGGCAAGACCCGTACAATCACAGATAAGGACGGTGCTCAGATCCGCATCAATGATGAGGCTAAGACCGCTACCAAGTTCCCTGCAGGCGGCATGGGCTTTGGCATGGGTGGTAACCGTGCTCAGATCAACTGGAACAAGCTGACCGATGAGGTTAAGAAGGCTAACAACATTAAGGAAGTTGGCAAGGAGACCATCGCCGGTAAGGAGTGCACCAAGTACACCATGACCGTTGACATGATGGGCAACCAGTCAGAGCAGACCGTTTGGATCTACAAAGGCATCCAGCTCAAGAACGAGATGACTTCAGACTTCGGTACCTTTGGTTCAACCTGCAAGAAGTTCGAGGAGAAGGACGTTCCTGCTTCAATGTTCGAGGTTCCTGCCGGTGTTAAGGTTGAGGAGTTTGACATGTCACAGTTCGGTGGCTTCGGAGGATTTTAATTTCCGGAAAACTTAATAAAAGAGGGTCACATTTTTGTGGCCCTTTTTTTATATCTTTGCGGCACAATCCTGGGGCTGTCTGGCTTTGACAGCGGGCAGGAATGGTATGTAAGCAGGCAGTGCTCTGTCGGTCCGCACTATAAAAAGACTGTCAACAATTATCTGGCGAAACTAATTTTGCTCTTGCTGCTTGATCGAAGTACAGTAGATCTGCTTAATCACGGCACAAGGTGTTGTGACAAGACATCACCCGGAAGCTCTTGCTCCGAAGCTCGTCGAAACGGTGGTGCAGTCAAATCGGGGATAGTTTCTGATGGCTTCGCATCAGGAATGAAATTTTAGAAGATAAGGTCATGACCCGGTAGCTCTATCCAAGTTGTGGCTCGAAAATCCAAGTAGAGATAAGCCTGTAGAAAGCATATGGTTTCCCCGTTTGGACGAGGGTTCGACTCCCTCCAGCTCCACCATAAACCGCTCTGCACATGCTCAGGGGCGGTTTTACTTTTTAAAACGGTACTGAATCGGTACTGATAAATACAAAAAAAAGAACGAAAGACCGGGGCTCCAAATGAAGCTCCGGTCCAGTGGATATTAAATACAAATACCGTATGGCGGTTGTATTCATTAGCAAAGATACGATAAAATTCAAATATAAAAATCTCAGTAGGCTATTATAAGCTTTGCATCACTCCTACATCACAACCATCAATCCAGGAAGTACTTCTGCCAACTGTCCAGCCAGGCCTCACCCCAGTCAGAGGCATCATAGAACCTGCTCTGCAGATAGTCAAAATAGTACTCCTCAATAGCGTCATAAACCCGTCCAAAATCCTCCCTCTTAAAGTTAGGATTGAACTCACAGATAAATGAAGCATACGTATTGATAGCCGGAATCACCTTATAAGGATCCTGAGCCTTAGCATGAAGCAGCTCATCATTGGGATTCACCTTCCTATAATCCCGCATCACCGATGCAAACACAAACTTGGCCCCCATCTCACTCAGCGAATACAGGTTGTCAGATTCATACAGGTACATCATAGGCCGTTCAGTCCGTCCCTTGTTCTCTGCTGCAAACTTGCTCATCTTTGGTGTAATTGAAAAAGTCTTTTCTGGTAACATAATTGTAAAATGAATAACGTGGGTACCTCCTTTAAAGGAATCAGAAGCGAATATCAAATAATATCCAACATATCCTGATTGCCGCGCAAACATCGGCTATCCGAAGCAAAGATAGTGCAAGTCGAGAGAAACAAAAAACAAGCTTGCTTGGTTTTTTACTTCCGAGACGCAGCCTATCTTATCTAAAGATAAATAAAAGCCGATGAAATAATCAACGCCCTTCAAGCACTATTTTTCAACCGAGAGTAACCCCTTGCACACATTCTCCGGATTTGTTACCTTTGCTATTGAAATAGCGAACCCTGGCTGCGCTCGGTATAAACGAACAAGCTTGTTTCTACTCTCGCATGCACAGGCTTTGCAATAAAAGGTATTTACTATGAAGAACACAATTCACCCGATTATCTCGTCACTGGCCATCCTTCTTCTGATGACCATCAGCTGCCGCAGCACAAATCAGATGAGCAGCACCCAGTCCACAACCACCACCATCACCACCCAGTCGATGGACAGCTTGGCGAAATCCATCCTGAACACCCAGAAGACCACAACCAACATAACCTACCTTCCGATACAAACACCTGCGTTCCCCAAGCCCGCCGTACCCGATGTCCCCGAACCAGTCCAGGATATGATAAACACACTCATCACCCATGGAGGCGGCACCCTCATCATCACCCATGAAGAGCATCTGCAGAACGATACCACCACCATAAGCCATACCACAAATGAAACAACCGCCCAAAACAAATCAGAGACCAATGAGACTCACACCCAATCCAACCCGCCCCGAGCCTCACCTATTATAAACAAACTATTCTACCTGTTCCTCATGTCCTTCATCCTTATACTATTATGGGAGTCCAGGGACCGTCAATGACACACCATTCAAACAACCAACCATAAAACACACTACTATGAAATCAACCAACTACGCAATCTTGCTAATAAAAAGTTTCGAGCAGCTACGCCTCAACTCCTACCTCTGCCCGGCAGGCCGCTGGACAATCGGCTACGGCCACACCGAAGGCGTCAACCGTGGAATGCTAATCACCGAAAAGACTGCCGATGCCTTCCTCCGTCAAGACATCCAGAAAGCTGAAACTGAAGTCAATCGCATCGATGCAGACCTCACGCAGGAACAATTCGATGCCTTGGTAAGTTTTGTCTTCAATGTTGGTACTCAGGCCTTCCGAGTAAGCACTCTGCGCAAGCTCATAGAGCGTAACCCCTCAGACCCAAAGATAGCCGATGAGTTCCGTCGCTGGGTTTACGCTGGAGATAAGAAACTCCCTGGCTTAATCAAAAGGAGAGAGCAAGAAATCAAATTGTACTACTCATAAAAACGTAGGCACCATGGAACCACAAACCATAAACCTGATAACCGATTGCCTGGTACCATCCATCACAGCAGCTGCAGGCTGGCTTGCCGGAAAGAGGAAACGCCGCAATGACTTCCTCAAAAACATGCAGGACTCAATAGACATCCTGAGTAAGGAAAACAAACGCCTCCTGGAAGACCTCACCGCAGTCAATCGTGAAGTCGTTGCCCTCCGCAAGGAAAACGGAGAACTCAAATACTCAGTAGATCAACTCTGCAAAGAGAACTCACAATTAAAAGATGAAGTACGTGACCTTCGCAAACGCATCACCCAGCCAAAACAGACCAGACACAAAACCGCCAAAGAAAAGACCGCTTAAAACTTGCGTGTCTTCCGATGCACAGCATCGGTTCCGTCCCGTAACTATCGCCTTTCCCGAAAGCCGATAATTACGGGGCGGTTCATAAATGGCCGATAAACATTCAGGAACCTCACCACACACAAATAGAAAAGGCCGATATCTCTATCAGCCTCCTCAGTCCTTTTCCAATAATTGAAATTAAAAAGGCCCGGTTTCACAACCAGTGCCTTCTCCTCCTTGTTTGCAGTAGCAAAGATACAACAAGACACCGATATAATCATTACTTTTGCAGCACAATAACCAGACACCAGATGAATTACCAGATAAGACCAATACACCCCACAGAGATACCTCTGCTCAAAGATTTCCTATATGAAGCAATCTTCATCCCGGAAGGTGTTCAGGCCCCTCCAAGGAACAGTATCGATGATGAAAGCCTACAGGTTTATATTCGAGATTTTGGTAAGTCTCCCGATGACTATTGCCTAGTAGCTGAAGCCGATGATAAAGTAGTAGGAGCCATCTGGAGCCGTATCATAAATGACTACGGCCATATAGCCGATGATACCCCATCAATAGCAATCTCATTGTACAAAGAATACCGTAACCAAGGTATAGGCTCAGACCTGCTTAAACAGATGCTGGATCTGCTCAAAGAAAAAGGATACAAAAGTGTCTCCCTCTCCGTCCAGAAGGCAAACTATGCCATGAAGATGTACCAGAAAGCAGGCTTCAATATCCTGTCCGATGATGGCGAAGAGGTAATCATGCAATGTCACCTTTAAGGCCGATGCCTTAACGGCCGATATCCCTGTATCGCGGGCTGGCAGGTCTGTATCAGAGGGCCTTCTGCAAATGGAAGCAGAGTTTTACTTACGGCCCCGCCCTATAGAGGTAGCAGCCAGTGGCCCGAACCGTGAACCCTCCGGTTCACGCGCCACCCAATAGTGGTATAGAAAGCCTTATACACCCGCCCAGTGGCCACTGTCTGGATTGTTTAACCCAGAACAGCCGGCGCCTGGAAATAAAGGAATAGAGCACTATTGGGTCCTTCTCAGTTCCAGTCCCCGTCTGTTCTTCCCGTGAGGCCGTCTGCAAATAGAAACCGCATCAAACCCCAAACCTTCCTTCACCATCCTGCAAATAGAAACTATCCTGCACAATTCCAACCGCACTGCAGTAACAGTAATAAGGTGTTCCATACCATTGTTATATCTACACCCTCCACGGTGCAAGCACTGTTCCTGGCATAGATATAACAATCGTATTCCACGCTTCTTTTAATTGCGGCTTCTGGCCGCAATGGAGTACGGCTCGCTTTGAAACTATAGTGCAGTCTTTTCCAGTATGTAACATAATGGAATTCTTGATTATTTAAAAATGCCCTCCCGCACTCGGTCATTTGTAAATAATCCCCACTATGTTAAATACTTCCAGCATCAGGCGGTCAGGCCCTCAAAAACAAATGTATCGCACCTGCGCTTCCTGCCGCCAGCGTCAAGCGCAAC
>JAFZKA010000125.1 GCA_017551925.1 Bacteroidaceae bacterium
AACAGTAAGCGAACATAGCAACATTAAACACGAGCAAAAGGGGACTTTCCCCACTTGCACATGTCAACATGGAAAGTATCCTACAGATAGATAACCTCTCAAAGTCCTTTGGAGACCGCATAATATTTGACGGCCTCTCACTCAACATAAACCAGGGTGAGAAGGTAGGCCTCATAGCGCGCAACGGTCAGGGAAAGAGCACATTGCTGGACGTTATTGCCGGTAACGCCGATTACCGCAGCGGCAGCATCGTTTTCCGTCGTGACATCAAGACCGCCTATCTGGTACAGACTCCGCAGTTCCCGCAGCACTCAAGCGTACTTGACGCCTGCTGTGGCTCCGGTGCCGATGATGAGACTGTCCTGAAAGCCCGCCAGTTGCTGACAAAACTTGAAGTAACCAATCTTGACCAGCCTGTATCCGAACTTTCCGGCGGACAGGCCAAGCGTGTAGCCCTGGCGCAGGTCCTGATGTCAGAGCCTGATTTCCTGATACTTGACGAGCCCACCAACCATCTTGATGTCGAGGTTACCGAATGGCTTGAGGATTACCTATCGGCCAGCCGTCTTACGCTCCTCATGGTTACTCATGACCGTTATCTGCTGGACCGCGTATGCAACCGCATTGTTGAGATTGACGACTTCAGGGCCTACTCCTACTCCGGCAACTACAGTTACTATCTGGAAAAACGTCAGGAGCGCCTTGACGCTGAATCATCCCAGCGTGAGAGTGACCTCAACCTGTATCGCCGCGAACTGGACTGGATGCGCCGCATGCCATGCGCACGCGGAGGCAAGGCCCGCTACCGCAAGGAGTCATTCCATCAACTTGAGGAACGCCTGCAGCACCGCCGTGACGAACAGAATGTCGCACTTGATGTTAAAGCATCATATATCGGAAAAAAGATCTTTGACATTGAGCATCTGAGCAAAGCGTTCGGTGACAAGGTTATACTCAAGGATTTCAGTTACATATTCAGCCGCTATGAGAAACTGGGCATTATAGGTGAAAACGGTGTAGGAAAATCCACATTCCTTAAACTGCTCTTGGGTATTGAACAGCCTGACAGCGGAGTAATTGAGCGCGGTTCAACCCTCAGAATAGGCTACTATTCGCAGCAAGGACTTTCGTTTCCTGACGATGCCAAGGTTATTGATGTGGTAACCGCAATAGCAGACCACATTATCCTTGATGACGGCAGGCGTATGTCAGCCGGACAGTTCCTGCAAAAATTCCTTTTTACCCCAAAAACACAGTACAGTTACGTAAGCAAACTGAGCGGAGGTGAACGCCGCCGCCTGTATCTGTGCACCATTCTGATGCAGAGTCCCAATTTCCTTATCCTGGATGAGCCCACCAATGACCTTGACATAATGACGCTGCAGGTCCTTGAGGAGTACATCGCACAGTTCAAAGGATGTGTCATTGCGGTATCACATGACCGATATTTCATGGATAAGATTGCTGAACACCTGCTGGTGTTTGAGGGTGACGGACTTGTTACCAACTTCCCTTCATCATACAGCGACTATATGGAATACAAAGTCCTTAAAGAGGATGAGGAGAAAGTCGCCGCCCAACGCAATTCACGCACGCGTCAGCAAAGCCAACAGCCAACAACCAATAGCCAACAGCCTGCGCGCAGCGCTGTCAGACTCACCTTCAAGGAGAAACGTGAAATGGAGCAGATTGAGCAGGAACTCCAACAATTGGAGCAGGAAAAAGCCGGGCTTGAAAATGAACTGAACAGCGGCACCCTACCCTATGACAAACTCCAGCAGAAATCAGCCCGCATTGGAGAAATCATGGAACGGACCGATGAGATAACAATGCGCTGGCTTGAACTTAGCGAAAAGGCATAAAGAAAGCCAGGCTTTAAGCCCGGCTTCCATTCCTTTATTATTAACCTCTAAACTCAGTCGGTTTATTTTGCAACGCGTGCGTTGATGTATTCCATCGGGATGCTGTTGATTGCAACCTCATTCTGAGCGGTTACCAACACTGCGCTGAACTTCTCGGTGTACTCATCCTTCAGATCCTCAATCTTTGCGGTCTTGGTCTCGTCATTTATATCAGCGCGGCATACATTCTCAATCTCTGAAAGCATCTTCTGATACATGGGGATGAACTGAAGTGCGTCGGCCTGGCTGAGTTCTGCTACTACGTCATTTACTGTGGCGTTGTTCTCGTTAACACTCTGAGCGTTTGCTCCAAAA
>JAFZKA010000002.1 GCA_017551925.1 Bacteroidaceae bacterium
AAAGTTGCGGGAATAGCTCAGTTGATAGAGCATTAGCCTTCCAAGCTGAGGGTCGCGGGTTTGAGTCCCGTTTCCCGCTCCAGATTTGTCGCTGTTATAGCTCAGCTGGTAGAGCGCATCCTTGGTAAGGATGAGGTCCCCGGTTCAAATCCGGGTAACAGCTCAAGTTATTAATGAGGATAGGAGGAGTCCGCCCTGTGCGGGAGCCTTTTTGTAGTTGACATCAAGTTCATAATCAATAAAATAGCTTTAAACTATGGCAAAAGAGACATTTGTGCGCACGAAACCGCACGTAAACATTGGTACTATCGGTCACGTTGACCACGGTAAGACTACCCTGACCGCTGCTATCACCAAGGTATTGGCTGAGAGAGTATCAGGTAACGCTGACAAGATCAAGTCATTTGATCAGATTGATAACGCCCCTGAGGAGAAGGAGCGTGGTATAACCATCAACACCGCTCACGTTGAGTACGAGACAGAGAAGCGTCACTACGCTCACGTTGACTGCCCGGGTCACGCCGACTATGTAAAGAACATGGTTACCGGTGCTGCCCAGATGGATGGTGCTATCGTTGTTGTAGCTGCTACTGATGGTCCGATGCCTCAGACCCGTGAGCACATCCTGCTCGCCCGTCAGGTGAACGTTCCCCGTCTGGTTGTATTCCTGAACAAGTGCGATTCTCCCGATGTTGACGCTGAGATGATTGACCTCGTTGAGATGGAGATGCGTGAGCTTCTCGATGCTTACGAGTTCGACGGTGACAACACTCCTATCATCCGTGGTTCTGCTCTTGGTGCACTGAACGGTGTTAAAGAGTGGGAAGACAAGGTTATGGAGCTGATGGATGCTGTTGATGAGTGGATTCCTCTGCCTCCGCGTGCTGTTGATCAGCCGTTCTTGATGCCTGTTGAGGATGTATTCTCAATCACTGGCCGTGGTACAGTTGCTACCGGTCGTATCGAGACTGGTGTTGTTAAGGTAGGTGACAAGGTTGAGATCCTTGGTCTTGGTGAGGAGAAAGAGACAACCGTTACCGGTGTTGAGATGTTCCGTAAGCTCCTTGAGCAGGGCGAGGCTGGTGATAACGTAGGTCTGCTGCTCCGTGGTATTGAAAAGACTGAGATCAAGCGCGGTATGGTTCTTTGCCATCCGGGTCAGATCAAGCCTCACACCACTTTCAAGGCTTCTATCTATGTACTGACTCAGAAGGAGGGTGGTCGTCACACCTCATTCCGTAACAAGTATCGTCCTCAGTTCTACATCCGTACAATGGACTGCACCGGTGAGATCACTCTCCCCGAGGGAACTGAGATGGTAATGCCTGGTGATAACGTTGAGATCACCGTTACCCTGATCTATCCTGTTGCTATCAACGTTGGTCTGCGTTTCGCTATCCGTGAGGGCGGCCGTACCGTTGGTTCAGGTCAGATCACTGCAATCGTTGACTGATTGATTGGACAATAAATGTCAGCCCCCATAAAACGGGACTGACATTACCTACGGGTGTAGCTCAGTTGGTAGAGCATCGGTCTCCAAAACCGAGTGTCGAGAGTTCGAGCCTTTCCACCCGTGCAAGTAAAAAAAGAACTATGTTCAAGAATTTTATTCATAACTGTAAGGAATCTTACAACGAGCTTGTCCATAAGACAACATGGCCCTCTGGCAAGGAACTGTCCAGCAGCGCAGTCATCGTATTAGTTGCTTCCCTGATGATTGCTGTAGTGGTTTTCCTCATGGATAAATGTTTCCAGGAGATAATGAGTAATATTATCTACCCCTAATTGAAGAGAAATGGCTGAGTTGGAGAAGAAATGGTATGTCCTTAAGGCTATTAGCGGCAAGGAACTCAAGGTAAAGGAATATCTTGAGGCTGATGCCCGTAATAACAAACTTGAGGATTACATTGCTCAGGTGCTTATTCCCACAGAAAAGGTTGTTCAGGTACGTAACGGTAAACGTGTCGTAAAGGAACGCAGCTACCTTCCGGGTTATGTCCTGGTTGAGGCAGCGCTTGTCGGTGAAATTAAGCAGCGTCTCAGAAATTGTCCCAATGTATTGGGGTTCCTTGGTGGCATGGATAATCCTACGCCTCTCCGTCCCTCAGAAGTGAGCAGGATATTGGGTTCAGCGAGTGAACTCGAAGAGACTCAAGAGGAAGTTCTTGTACCGTTCACTGTAGGCGAAACAGTGAAGGTAACCTTCGGACCGTTTTCAGGCTTCAATGGTGTCATTGAAGAGGTTGACGACGCAAAGAAGAAGCTCAAGGTCATGGTCAAGATCTTTGGTCGCAAGACCCCTATAGATCTTGGTTTTATGCAAGTGGAAAAGATGTAAACCGCCTGTTACCAGGTTTACCTTTTCCGAATAGTGTTCACATATAATTTTTTGGAAAATGGCAAAAGAAGTTGCTGGATTAATCAAATTGCAGATTAAAGGAGGCGCAGCAAACCCATCACCTCCCGTAGGACCGGCTCTCGGTTCAAAGGGCTTGAACATAATGGAGTTTTGCAAGCAGTTCAACGCCAGAACCCAGGACAAATCAGGAAAGACTCTGCCGGTGATTATCACTTATTACAGTGATAAATCATTTGACTTTGTCATCAAGACTCCTCCTGTAGCCATCCAGTTGCTTGAGGCTTCACGTGCTAAGGGCGGTTCACCCGAACCTAACCGTAAGAAAGTTGCTTCAGTAACCAAGGCTCAGGTAGAAGCGATTGCTCAGGACAAGATGCCCGACCTGAACTGCTTCACACTGGAATCAGCTATCTCAATGGTAGCAGGTACAGCCAGAAGCATGGGTATAACAGTCAAGGACTAACCTGACTTTCACTGAAAAAAAGTTTTAAGAAATGGGTAAACTGACTAAAAACCAAAAGAGTGTCGCTTCTAAGATAGAAGCCGGCAAGGCATATTCCCTCAAGGAGGCATCTCAGCTGGTCAAGGATATCACCACCACCAAGTTTGACGCATCAGTTGACATTGATGTTCGTCTCGGTGTTGATCCCCGTAAGGCCAACCAGATGGTCCGTGGCGTGGTATCTCTTCCGAACGGAACAGGTAAGGTTGTCAGAGTTCTTGCTCTCTGCACTCCCGATCAGGAGGCAGCTGCAAAGGAGGCTGGCGCTGACTATGTAGGTTTTGAAGAGTATATCGAGAAGATCAAGGGTGGTTGGACTGACATTGATGTTATCATCACCCAGCCTGCCCTCATGGGTAAACTTGGTCCTCTTGGCCGTGTTCTGGGTCCCCGTGGACTCATGCCTAACCCCAAGAGCGGTACTGTAACAATGGATGTTGCCAAGGCTGTCAAGGAGGTCAAGCAAGGTAAGATTGACTTCAAGGTTGACAAGACCGGTATCGTCCACACTTCAATCGGCAAGGTTTCATTCTCTGCCGATGCTATCAGAGAGAACGCTAAGGAGTTCATTGATACTATCATCAAGTTGAAACCTTCGGCAGCTAAGGGTACTTACATCAAGAGCCTTTATCTTTCAAGTACTATGAGCAAGGGTATCAAGATTGATACCAAGTCATTTGACGAATAATAACTGACAATCATGAAGAAAGAAGATAAAGCACTTGTAATAGACTCCCTGAAGCAGACCATTCAGAGCTACTCTGCTTTCTACCTGGTTGATGTAACCGGTCTTAATTCATCGGCTACAAGCGACCTGCGCAGAAAGTGCTTCAAGAGTGAGGTTAAGATGGTTGTTGTCAAGAATACACTCCTTCAGAAAGCATTGGATCAGCTTGAGGTTGATTATTCACCTCTGTATGACTCACTCAAGGGCACAACAGCTTTGCTGCTTGCCAATGTGGCCAATGCTCCTGCCAAGCTTCTGAAAGACGTTACTGACAAGAAAACCGGTATCCCGGGCCTCAAGGCTGCTTACGCAGAGGAGAGCTTCTACATTGGAGCAAACCAACTCGAGGCACTGGTCAACATCAAGAGCAAGAAGGAACTCATCGCCGACGTTATTGCACTTCTGCAGTCACCGGCCAAGAACGTCATTTCTGCTCTGCAGTCTGGTGCAAACACCATCCACGGAGTCCTCAAGACTCTTGGAGAAAGAGAGAACTAATTATTCAAAACAAAGTAACAAACCTATTAAAATTATACAACAATGGCTGATTTGAAAGCATTAGCAGAAGAACTGGTTAACCTTACCGTTAAGGAGGTCAACGAACTCGCAAACATCCTGAAGGATGAATATGGAATTGAACCCGCTGCCGCAGCTGTAGCTGTAGCCGCTGCTGGTCCTGCCGCTGCTGGCGCTGAGGCTGCAGAGGAGAAGTCTTCATTCGACGTAGTACTGAAGGGCTTTGGTGCAAACAAACTTGCTGTCGTTAAGGCAGTTAAGGAGGCTTGCGGTCTTGGTCTGAAGGAGGCTAAGGATCTTGTTGACGCTGCTCCTAGCGTAGTTAAGGAAGGTCTCGCCAAGAACGAAGCCGAGTCAATGAAGAAGACTCTGGAAGAGGCTGGCGCAGAAGTAGAACTTAAGTAACTTCTTTAGAGACCTGCCTCACTGCAGGTAAAACGGTTAAGTAACCCCGACGGCAGTCCATTTGGGACTGTCTAGGGTGCTTAACCTTTTTGTGCGTTAAAGAATCAAGTTCCCAATTAACCTTCTTTTTATGTCTTCAAACACTGATAATCAGAGAATTAATTTCGCTTCCGTCAGGAACCCGATGCCGTGTCCTGATTTCCTTGAAGTACAACTCAAGTCATTCAAGGATTTCCTTCAGTTGGACACCCCGCCTGAGAAACGCAAGAACGAAGGACTTTACAAGGTATTCTCAGAAAATTTCCCTATAGCCGACACCCGGAACAACTTTGTTCTGGAGTTCCTGGACTATTATATTGACCCGCCCCGTTACACCATTGAAGAGTGTCTGGAGCATGGTCTGACTTATAGCGTACCGTTGAAGGCCAAACTGAAACTGTATTGCACAGATCCTGATCATGAGGATTTTGATACAGTAATCCAGGATGTTTATCTTGGCCCGATTCCGTACATGACCGCACAAGGTACCTTTGTAATCAATGGTGCTGAACGCGTAGTGGTATCACAACTTCACCGTTCACCCGGCGTGTTCTTTGGACAGAGTGTTCACTCAAACGGAACTCAGTTATATTCAGCCCGTATTATTCCATTCAAGGGCTCATGGATCGAGTTTGCTACAGACATCAACAATGTGATGTACGCATACATCGACCGTAAGAAGAAACTTCCCGTTACAACACTGCTCCGCGCCATCGGATTTGAGACCGATAAGGACATTGTGGACATCTTTGATCTGGCCGAAGAGGTTAAGGTCAACAAGACAACCCTCAAGAAGTATATTGGCCGCAAACTTGCTGCCCGTGTACTCAGAACACGTATTGAGGACTTTGTTGATTCTGATACCGGTGAGGTTGTATCAATTGAGCGCCACGAGGTTGTTGTTGACCGTGAGGCCGAACTCAATGAAGACAATATCAACGATATACTTGATTCAGGTCTGGAGACCATCCTGCTCCATAAGGAGACAGAGGGTCAGTCAGACTACTCAATCATATTCAACACCTTGCAGAAGGATCCCTGCAACTCAGAGAAGGAGGCTGTCCTCTACATCTACCGCCAGTTGCGCAATGCCGATCCTGCTGATGACTCAAGTGCACGTGAGGTAATCAACAACCTGTTCTTCTCAGAGAAACGTTATGATCTGGGTGAGGTTGGCCGTTACCGCGTGAACAAGAAACTGGGCCTGACCACCGATATGAGCATCGGTGTGCTGACCAAGGAGGATATCATTGAGATTATCAAGTACCTTATTGAACTTGTTAATTCACACGCTGTGGTTGATGATATCGACCACCTGTCAAACCGCCGTGTACGTACAGTAGGTGAGCAACTCTCCAACCAGTTCGCCATTGGTCTGGCCCGTATGGCCCGTACCATTCGCGAGCGCATGAACGTACGCGATAATGAGGTGTTCACTCCGACAGACCTCATCAACGCCAAGACAGTATCTGCTGTAATCAACTCGTTCTTTGGTACCAACGCACTGTCACAGTTCATGGACCAGACCAATCCTCTGGCCGAGATCACTCACAAGCGCCGTATGTCCGCTCTTGGACCTGGCGGTCTGTCACGTGAGCGTGCCGGATTTGAGGTCCGTGACGTACACTATACACACTATGGCCGTCTCTGCCCGATCGAGACTCCAGAAGGACCTAACATCGGTCTTATCTCATCTCTTTGCATCTACGCAAAGATCAATGACCTGGGATTCATCGAGACTCCGTACCGTAAGGTTAAGGACTGCCATGTAAACCTGAACAATGATGAGGTCCAGTATCTTACCGCCGAGGAAGAGGAGGGCGTAATCATAGGTCAGGGTAATGCTCCTTATGATGAGAACGGCAAGTTCATCCGCACCCGCGTCAAGGCACGTCGTGATGCTGATTTCCCCGTTGTTCCGCCAGAGGAGGTTGAACTCATGGATGTATCGCCCCAGCAGATTGCTTCAATCGCTGCAGCTCTGATTCCGTTCCTTGAGCATGATGATGCCAACCGTGCATTGATGGGATCTAACATGATGCGCCAGGCAGTTCCTCTGATGCGTACCGAGGCTCCTATCGTAGGTACCGGTATTGAGAAGCAGCTTGCCGAGGATTCACGTACCCAGATTACAGCCGAGGGTGAGGGCGTGGTTACATATGTTGACGCAGCCGTTATCCGCATACTGTATGACCGCACTGAGGATGAGGAGTTTGTAAGCTTTGAGCCCGCTGAGAAGGAGTATAAACTGCCTAAGTTCCGTCGTACCAACCAGAATATGACCATTGACCTGCGTCCTATTTGCGAGGTTGGTCAACGTGTAAAGGCCGGTGACATCCTTACCGAGGGTTATTCAACCCAGAACGGTGAACTTGCACTTGGTAAGAACCTGCTGGTTGCCTACATGCCTTGGAAGGGTTACAACTATGAGGATGCTATCGTACTGAACGAGCGTGTTGTTCGTGAGGATATTCTTACATCTGTACATGTTGAGGAGTTCATCCTTGAGGTTCGCGAGACAAAGCGAGGCATGGAGGAACTCACCAATGATATACCTAACGTAAGTGAGGATGCTACCAAGGATCTGGATGAGAACGGTATTGTACGTATCGGTGCTTATATCCAGCCGGGTGACATTCTGATCGGTAAGATCACTCCTAAGGGTGAGTCTGATCCTTCACCTGAAGAGAAACTGTTGCGCGCCATTTTCGGTGACAAGGCAGGTGATGTCAAGGATGCTTCACTCAAGGCTTCTCCTTCACTCAAGGGTGTGGTTATTGACAAAAAACTGTTCTCACGTGCAATCAAGACACGCAGTTCAAAGCAGGCTGACAAGGCCCGTCTGCCCATGATTGACGTTGAGTTTGAAGATAAGGTTGCTGAACTCAAGGGTATTCTCGTAAAGAAACTGGTTACTCTCACCACCAACAAGACTTCACAGGGTGTGTTTGACCTGCTTGGTACCGAGGTTATCGCCAAGGGACAGCGTTTCTCAAAACAGATTCTTGAGAGCGTTGACTACCAGTCTGTACAGTCTGACCGCTGGACATCTGACGAGCATACCAATGAACTTATCTCCAAGTTGATAGTTAATTTCCTGCGCAAGTACAAAGAGTACGACGCAGAGAACAAGCGTAAGAAATTTGCTCTTACAATAGGTGATGAACTGCCTTCAGGTATTATCCAGATGGCTAAGGTTTATGTTGCCAAGAAGCGTAAGATAGGCGTAGGTGACAAGATGGCCGGCCGTCACGGTAACAAGGGTATCGTATCACGCGTTGTAAGACAGGAAGACATGCCGTTCCTTGCTGACGGTACTCCGGTGGATATCGTTCTGAACCCGCTGGGTGTGCCTTCACGTATGAACATAGGTCAGATATTCGAGACCGTACTTGGTCACGCCGGACGTGAGTTGGGTGTCAAGTTCGCCACTCCTATATTTGACGGTGCTTCTATTGATGATCTGAATGAGTGGACTGACAAGGCAGGTCTGCCACGTTACGGTAAGACACAGCTTTATGACGGCGGTACAGGTGAACCGTTTGACCAGTGCGCAACAGTAGGTGTTACCTACATGCTTAAACTGGGTCACATGGTTGAGGACAAGATGCACGCCCGTTCAATCGGTCCGTACTCTCTCATCACTCAGCAGCCGCTTGGCGGTAAGGCCCAGTTCGGTGGTCAGCGTTTCGGTGAGATGGAGGTTTGGGCTCTTGAGGCATTCGGTGCAAGCCATGTGCTGCAGGAGATCCTGACTATCAAGTCTGATGACGTTACCGGCCGTTCAAAGGCTTATGAGGCTATTGTGAAAGGTGATCCGATGCCGACTCCCGGCATCCCCGAATCACTCAACGTGCTGTTGCATGAGTTGCGTGGTCTGGGTCTTAGCATCAATCTTGAGTAATCACCATTAAAAAGTAAGAAGCTATGCCTTTCAAAAAAGATACAAAGATCAAGAACAATTTCTCAAAGATAACCATCAGTCTGGCCTCACCTGAGGAGATTCTGACAAACTCAAGCGGTGAGGTTCTCAAGCCTGAGACCATCAACTACCGTACATACAAGCCTGAGCGTGACGGTCTGTTCTGCGAGCGCATATTTGGTCCTGTAAAGGATTACGAGTGCCATTGCGGAAAGTACAAGAGAATCCGTTACAAGGGCATCGTGTGCGAGCGTTGCGGCGTTGAGGTAACAGAGAAAAAGGTGCGTCGTGAGCGTATGGGCCATATCCAACTGGTTGTTCCGGTTGCTCATATCTGGTATTTCCGTTCACTGCCCAATAAGATAGGTTATCTGCTGGGTATTCCTACCAAGCAACTTGATTCTATCATATATTACGAGCGTTACGTTGTCATCAACCCGGGTATCTGGGCTGAGCAGGGTACACTTGGCAGCAACAAACTGGACCTTCTCTCAGAGGAGGAGTATCTGGATATCCTGGACAAACTGCCCAGAGAGAATCAGATGCTTGATGACAATGATCCCCAGAAGTTCGTTGCCAAGATGGGTGCCGAGGCTATTTATGATCTGTTGAGCCAGTTGGATCTGGATAAACTTTCATATGAACTGCGCGCACGCGCCAGCCAGGACAACCCCTCAATGCAGCGTAAGACCGAGGCTCTCAAGCGCCTTCAGGTTGTTGAGTCTTTCCGTTCATCACGTGAACTGAACCGTCCGGAGTGGATGATTCTCAAAGTGATTCCGGTTACTCCTCCTGAACTGCGTCCTCTTGTTCCCCTGGACGGCGGACGTTTTGCCACTTCAGACCTCAATGATCTGTATCGCCGCGTAATTATCCGTAACAACCGTCTTAAGAGACTTATTGAGATAAAGGCTCCTGAGGTAATTCTCCGTAACGAGAAGCGTATGCTGCAGGAGGCCGTTGACAGCCTGTTTGACAACAGCCGCAAGGCCAGCGCCGTCAAGAGCGAGGCCAACCGTCCGCTCAAGTCACTCTCTGACTCACTTAAAGGTAAGCAGGGTCGTTTCCGTCAGAACTTGCTCGGTAAGCGTGTTGACTATTCAGCACGTTCCGTTATCGTGGTAGGTCCTGAGCTCAAGATGGGTGAGTGCGGTATTCCTAAACTGATGGCTGCTGAGCTTTACAAGCCGTTCATCATCCGTAAGCTCATTGAGCGTGGTATTGTAAAGACCGTCAAGTCTGCCAAGAAGATTGTTGACCGCAAGGATCCTATAGTATGGGATATTCTGGAATATGTAATGAAGGGTCACCCCGTTCTGTTGAACCGTGCTCCTACACTGCACCGTCTGGGTATCCAGGCATTCCAGCCCAAGATGATTGAGGGTAAAGCCATTCAGCTGCACCCGCTGGCTTGTACCGCTTTCAACGCCGACTTTGACGGTGACCAGATGGCTGTACACCTCCCGCTGAGCAACGAGGCCATTCTTGAGGCCCAGATGCTTATGCTTCAGTCACACAATATCCTGAATCCTGCCAACGGTGCACCTATCACAGTGCCTGCACAGGATATGGTACTTGGTCTGTACTACATTACAAAACTCCGTCGTTCCGTTAAGGACGCCGATGGCAACTATATCGAGAAGGTTAAGGGTGAGGGTCTGACATTCTACGGACCTGAAGAGGCTCTTATCGCTTACAATGAGGGTAAGGTTGACATCCACGCCGTTGTCAAGGTCATGGTAAATGACATTGACGAGCAGGGTTCACCCATCACTCATCTGGTAGAGACATCAGTAGGTCGTGTAATCGTTAACGAACTGGTTCCTGATGAGGTTGGTTACATCAACTACATCATATCCAAGAAGACACTGCGTGACCTCATCTCTGATGTTATCAAGAAGGTGGGTGTGGCTCGTGCCTGCGAGTTCCTTGACGGAATCAAGAACCTGGGTTACAAGATGGCATTCCAGGGTGGTCTGTCATTCAACCTGAATGATATCATCATACCTAAGGAAAAACAGGAACTTGTTGCCAAAGGTAATGAAGAGGTTGAAGGTATCATGGCTGAGTATAACATGGGTCTTATCACCGATAACGAGCGTTACAACAAGGTTATCGATGTATGGACACACGTAAATGAGGACCTGTCAAAGGTTCTGATGAAGACCATCTCATCTGATGACCAGGGCTTCAATTCAGTATATATGATGCTTGATTCAGGTGCCCGTGGATCTAAGGAGCAGATCCGTCAGTTGTCCGGTATGCGTGGTCTGATGGCCAAGCCGCAGAAAGCCGGTGCCGAGGGTGCACAGATCATTGAGAACCCGATTCTTTCTAACTTTAAGGAGGGTCTGTCAGTGCTGGAGTACTTCATCTCCACACACGGTGCCCGTAAGGGTCTTGCCGATACCGCTCTTAAGACAGCCGATGCCGGTTATCTGACACGTCGTCTGGTTGACGTTTCACATGATGTGATAATCACTGAGGAGGACTGCGGTACACTGCGTGGTCTGGTTTGCACCGCCCTTAAGGAGAATGAGGAGGTTGTAGCATCACTCTATGAGCGTATCCTGGGTCGTGTATCAGTACATGATGTAATCCATCCTACCACAGGTGAACTTCTGGTTGCCGACGGTGAGATGATTACTGAGGAGATAGCCAAGAAGATTGACGAGTCACCTATCGAGAGCGTTGAGATACGTTCAGTGCTCACCTGCGAGAGCAAGCGCGGTGTTTGCGCCAAGTGCTACGGACGTAACCTGGCAACAGGCCGTCTGGTAGAGAAGGGCGAGGCTGTAGGTGTTATCGCAGCCCAGTCAATCGGTGAGCCTGGTACACAGTTGACACTGCGTACATTCCACGCCGGTGGTACTGCATCGAACATTGCAGCCAACTCAAGCCTGACAGCCAAGTATGACTGCCGTATTGAACTTGAGGAGGTACGTACTGTTGATGCTCTTAATGATGACGGTTCAAAGGTTCAGATTGTAGTAGGCCGTCTTGGTGAGGCCAAGTTCATTGATGAGAATACCGGTATTGCCCTGTCAACACACAACTTGCCGTACGGTTCTAAACTGTTTGTTAAGAACGGTGCCGTTGTCAAGAAGGGTGATATGATAGCCACATGGGATCCTTTCAATGCTCTTATCATCACTGAGGTTGCCGGTACAGTCAAACTGACTGACGTTATAGCAAACGTAACATATAAGATCGAGTCTGATGAGGCTACCGGTCTTGAAGAGATAATCATCACAGAAACCAAGGACAGAACCAAGATTCCATCGGCCGATATTATTGGCGCAAACGGTGAGGTATTGCGTTCTTACAACCTGCCTGTAGGTGGTCACGTTGCCATCAAGGACGGACAGAAACTTGCTGCCGGTGACATTCTCGTCAAGATTCCGCGTGTTCAGGGTAAGGCTGGTGATATCACCGGTGGTCTGCCCCGTGTTACCGAGTTGTTTGAGGCCCGTAACCCGTCTAACCCCGCAGTGGTATCTGAAATTGACGGTACCGTACACATGGGTAAGATCAAGCGCGGTAACCGTGAGATATCAGTCGTATCACGTACAGATGATGAAAAGAAGTACCTGGTTGCCCTGTCCAAGCAGATCCTTGTTCAGGAGGGTGACTATGTACGCGCGGGAACACCGCTCTCTGACGGTGCCATCACTCCGAGCGATATTCTTGCCATCAAGGGTCCCACAGCCGTTCAGGAGTATATCGTGAATGAGGTTCAGGACGTTTACCGTCTGCAGGGTGTTAAGATCAACGATAAGCACTTTGAGATCATCGTTCGTCAGATGATGCGTAAGGTTGAGATTGACGAGCCCGGCGATACCCGCTTCCTGGCTCAGCAGATTGTTGACAAGCTGGAGTTCATGGAGGAAAACGACCGTATCTGGGGCAAGTATGTTGTTACTGATCCGGGTGATTCACAGAATCTCTCAGCCGGTCAGATGGTAACTGCACGCAAACTCCGTGATGAGAATTCTCTGCTCAAGCGTAAGGACCTCAAACTGGTTCAGGCTCAGGAGGCACGTCCTGCTACATCAACCCAGATTTTGCAGGGTATCACACGTGCTGCATTGGCTACACAGAGCTTCATGTCAGCTGCATCATTCCAGGAGACCACAAAGGTTCTGAATGAGGCTGCCATTAACGGTAAGAGCGACAGCCTGCTGGGTATGAAGGAGAACGTTATCTGCGGTCACTTGATTCCTGCCGGTACCGGTCTGCGTGAGTTCGAGAAGATTATCGTGGGTGACAAGGAGGAGTATGAACGCCTCCAGGCATCACGCAACAACTTTCTCGATATGAATCTCCCCACAAGAGAAAATTGATTATACTTGATAGAAGAAAGGGGTGATCGGTTTGACCGGTCACCCCTTTCTGTTTCTAGATACAATAGTGAAGATTCTTTCTGTGTACTTTGTTGAAGAGAACTTTTATCCAACTATGACATAAGAGGATACGTTCGTTCATGTCATGATTTCAGAAGGTGAAATTCAGAGAAAGGCCTTGTGGGTTAATGTCCATTCCTAATGTTGCAACAATTTCGCCTTGAGAATTACGTATCCTCTTGGCTTTTGTCCCGTATTTGGCCAACATAAAAACAGATAAGCCTGTGCCTAAGAAACCAACTATGGAAATTACCTCACCGTTTTTATATGCCGGCTGTTTTTTTGCTTCATTTGACAGGCGAGCAAACTCCTCAATGTCATTGCCATCCCAACGGTCATTGGCATAGCGGTTCTGCTCCACTGTGCATACAACATTTCCGGCCACCCAGGTAGCACCGAACGTAACAACACCCACAATTCCGGCCTTTTTCAGATTATTATACTTCTTGTATTCTGCTGACAAGTTATAATCAGGTGAAACAGTCTGCTGTGCAAATAATGGGAGCCACAGCAACACGCCAAAAAACAATAATACAATTCGTTTCATTTTATTAGGGATAAGTTATTGTCCAATCCATTTTATCTAAATCATCAAGAGTATAATAATCCCGTCTCAGGACCATTCTTTCATTATAAGGCAGCAAATCTGTACTAACATCAAATTTAGACCAGTCTATTGTCTGATCGGTACAAACACGGGTAAGCGAGTCGGCATCAATAAAGAATACAATCATCGTATCAGATGGAGTGGTATTGATGGCGTATTCCCACGTGCTATTATAACGTAGTTCCAAACAATCACAAGTAGATCTGGCTGGCACCAAATAGCCACTATTATGAAAAACCACATTCCATGAAAAAAACAAAGTATCAGTATATTGCACACTTCCATAAACATAAATATCTCGATCCGAGTTATTTGTAAACCGTATGGATTGATGACCATCAATAGATATACAACTATTACAAATAAAAGAGAAAACTAAAAGGGAAAAAAGGCTTACTCTACTCATATTTAAAAGAATATTGAAATTTTTGAACACAAAGACAACCTGTTTATATTACCAGAATTTATTACTTGAACAGTTTCTTCTCAGTGCGCACTGTGCCGTCACTGTAGGGTGTCACTACGATTGTCAAACCTGATGGTGCATCCATTTTCCTGCCTGATATGTCGTAATAGGTCTTATTACCCTGACTGGTTGTACTTACAGTTTTCATTCCTGTCATGTCGCCATAAACAGCAAAGGGGGTGGCGTTTTGTGGGACAGCAAACTTGAAATAGCCGGTATTACATATATCAGCCGATATTATGTCATTGTACAATGTATTTATTGGCAGAGCCGTCTGTATTTGTTCTGATTTGGATTCCTGTAGATAATGGTTCAACTCTTTTCCCATCCAAGCCGTAACTGGAAATCATTTCTTCTGTATTTGATTTATCAATAGAATTC
>JAFZKA010000126.1 GCA_017551925.1 Bacteroidaceae bacterium
AAATGTTCTCCCATATCCTTCTTGGCATTGTAGATATCCCAAAGTTCAGGTCTCTGGTTCTTGGGGTTCCACTGGCCGAACTCATCCCTGTGTGAGAATATCCTCTCCTTGGCGCGGGCCTTCTCCTCATCCCTGCGTGCACCGCCGCAGGCGCAGTCAAACTTATGCTCGGCAAGAGTGTCCAGCAGGGTAACTGTCTGGAGTTTGTTCCTTGATGCGTTATAACCTTTCTCCTCGGTCACTTTTCCCTGGTCTATCGAGTCCTGCACAGAACCCACTACCAGGTCTGCGCCAAGTTTCTCGACAAGAGCATCCCTGTAGGTCAGGGTCTCGGGAAAGTTATGCCCGGTATCTATATGCACCAACGGGAAAGGCAGTTTTGTGGGATAGAATGCCTTGTATGCCAGATAGGTCAATACAATGGAATCCTTGCCTCCCGAAAACAGGATACAGGGTTTTTCAAATTGAGCTGCTACTTCACGGAGTATGTATATTGACTCCGCCTCCAGTTCCTTAAGATGTGAGAGCTGTTCCATTATCTTATTTTAAATCTGTTAGCTGAATGTACCTGTCAGATATTTTTGGGTCAGTTCATTTGAGGGCTTTGAAAAGAGCTTTTGGGCACTGCCGGTTTCAATGACCTCACCCAGATATATGAATGCCACATGGTCTGCTATCCGCTGTGCCTGAGGCAGCGTATGCGTAACCATGATGATAGTATAGTCTTTCTTGAGTTTCACAAACAGTTCCTCAACTGTCTTGCTTGATATGGGGTCCAGTGCGCTGGTAGCCTCATCGGCCAGTATGAAATCAGGCTCCACAGCCAGACTGCGGGCCAGACAAAGACGCTGTTGCTGTCCTATTGACAGACGTGAGGCCGATTTGTTGAGACGGTCCTTTACCTCATCCCAAAGGCCTACGGCCGTAAGATATTTCTCAACCGTCTCATTCAGATCCTTTTTCTTGGGGTGCAGACCGTGTATTCTGCAGCCGTACGCCACATTATCATAAATGGACATAGGCAGAGGGCACGGGCGCTGCGGGATCAGGCCGATACGCCTGCGCAGTTCTATAAGTTCCGCCTCACGGGCTGTAAGCATATTGTGTTCACCTACATATACCCCACCCTGTGTGGTTACATCGTCCATATTATCGGTCAAACGGTTAAGGCATTTGAGCAGTGTGCTCTTTCCGCAACCCGACGGACCTATTATACAGGTAATCTGGTTCTTTGGAAATGTGAGATTGATATTTTTCAGGATAGGCTGTCCCTCTATTGAGAGTGACAGGTCCTTGACTGTCATTGAATCATTGGTAGTCATAAACAGGTCAGCATATCAGGTTATACATTATGTTTGGTAAAGCGTGCACCCAGCCATCTTCCGGACAGACTGAGAATAAGCACTATGAGTGTCAGGACCAAGGCCGCGCTGTAACAGCGGTCCGGGAACGGTTCGGGCATGATTATCCAGTTGAAAATAGCCAGAGGCAGAGTGGCCGTAGGGTCTGAAAGCGAATCAGGTACGGCATCTGAGAAACCGGCGGTGAACATGACTGCGGCAGCATCGCCAATGGCCTTGCCTACGGCCAATAACACTGCTGTTATCATTCCGGGCAGTACCTGACGGGTAATGACCCAGAGCGTCTCCCATTTGGTTGCTCCAAGTGAATAGGCGGCATCGACCATCTCATCGGGTACGCTTTTGGAGATCTCATCGCCGGAGCGTATCAGCATGGGAATCATAAGGAGTGTAGTGACTGCTATTCCACCCATTAGTGATGCACGCATTCCCACCAGCACCATCACGGTAAAGGCAAATGCTCCATAGACAATTGACGGAATACCATAAAGCACATCAAAGGCCAGTCTTACGGCATATGAAAGCGGGTGGCTGCGTCTAAGATACAGGTTCATGTAGAAAACAATGGGAATGCTTATTGCAGTAGCCAGCAACATAGCCGGCACAACCACCAGAAGTGAGCCCAGGATTGCGTTCAGGAAACCTCCGTCATCGGCCGTATTCCAATCCTTTCCCGGAACTTGGGTTATCATCTCCCATGAGAATGACTTGATACCCTTAACCACTATTGTCCAGACAATTGACACCACAAAAGCCAGAACCAGAAGAGAGCAGAAAACCATAAGGATTTTCATCACCTTCTCTTCAATATGTTTTACAGATAATTTCTTCATGACATTGCAACCTTTTCTACCCTGTACAGGATAACCCTTGACAGGACATTGAACAGAATAACCAGGACAAGCAGGATAAGGGCGGCAAACATGATGGCCGATTCATATAGAGGTATGGATGCCATCTCTCCGTAGTTATTGCCTATCAGCGCCGGCAGAGTATAGAAACCCGATGTAAGCGATGACGGTATAGCCGGTATTGAGCCGCACACCATCATCACGGCAATGGTCTCACCTATTGCCTTTGATGTGGCCAGAACTACGGTAGCGAACAGGCCCACACGCGCCTTACGCAGAACCACCTTACGGGTTGTCTGCCAGGGAGTGGCTCCCAATGAGAGCGATGCCGTACGTAAGTCCTCTGGCACAACCCTGAACAGTTCCACAAAGAGGCTTACCATTATGGGCAGCACCATTACGCATAATACTATTGCAGCCGTAATCAGCGAGTAACCCCATATAGGAATCAGGAACAGAACACCCCAAACGCCGTAAATGACTGACGGTATTGATGCCAGGATATCAAGAGCTGGATAAACAATCTTGCAGACAATCCTTGGAGCGTATTCCGTAAGATAAACGGCTGTAAGCAGAGCCACCGGAGTTGCTATAAGGAGTGCCAGCACTGTCACTGCCACTGATCCTATTATAAAAGGTTTGAACCCGAACTTACCCTGAGAGGGTTTCCATTCGGAACCTGACAAAAGATCCCAAAGCGAGTTGTTCTCAAATATGGGGAATGACTTGGCAAATAGCCCCCCTATCATGGCAAACAGGAACAGGAGCGATATGACCACCAGAACAAACATTGAAACCTCTGAGAGTTTCTGGCGGAATACCCTGCGGTTTGTCCGTGACGGAATGCAGTATGAACTGCCTATAACCAACGCAAAGAAAACCAGTATTCCCAGTGCTATGTTCACTATACGTCCTGTGGTATTAGTTTTCAGTCCGGAGCCTTTGCCGCCCACGCCTATCAGCTCAAATGACCTGTTTACAGCCTCCTCACTTATACTCACATATCCCGCAGGCTCATTCAACTGCTGACCATCACCAAGCACATAAAGCAGGAAAGCCAGTGCGGCTGTATCGCTGGGAACACCTTTTGAAACAAGATAAAGGTTGCGGCAAGGAGGTGCCGGATACAGGTTCTTCTTGATTGCCTCTATCATCTGGTCCTTATCGGCATAGAAATCCTCATCGGGTGTTATCTGTCCGTCTTCATTAAGGTCTATAGGCGGAATGGCCAGACCGGCAAGCGGCGTGCCGGCAGTGGCATCGTATGCATACGCCATATTGTTGAATCCTATGCCCCAGATATCATCCTGAACGGCTTTTGCAATGCCGGGATCACCATAGACCGCCGTTCCCACCATATCCTCCTGGGTGGCATTGAACCAGGCAGCCCAGGTCTGGGCGGCGCCACATGCATCGGAACGTGTATATACATGAACGGGGTGCGTATCGCCATTGCCTAAGAAATCACCCCAGGTCTTGTACTCACCCGTAATCCAGAACTTGCGGGCATCATCGGCAGTCAGCCCATGTGCTCTGATCTGGTCTATCAGCGGATTCGCGGCGTTCACATCGGCCACAACGGCATCCCTTCCAACTATGAAATCAACGGCACCCTTGCCCTTCTCCTCTTCATAGACATCACGTGACATCATGGCAAAGTCAACCATACCGTTAATGACGTCGGTCATGCCCTTACCTGCCCCACCGGCCGATATGTCAACCCTTACATCAGGGTGCATCTCCTCAAACTCATTACCCCACTGTACAGCCAGGGGGTACAATGCAAATGCTCCTGAAACCGATATGCTTCCGTGAAGTGATTCCTCCTGTTCCGATACAGAATTATCCTTATCATTTTGTGTACATGCCAGAAATGACAGCAAAGCAATCATTCCCGTCAAAAACCCCATCAAAGGGCGTCCTTTATGATAGTACATAAAATCAGTGTAGTATTTGGCCGACAAATGTACACAAATTATATGTACTTTCAAATTAAACAGATAAAATTGCAACAGGAAAAAGATCTTTCTGTGGTGAAGCATCAGTTCTTTCAGGTTTCTATTGTGGCATCCTCTCTATGGATGTTTTTATCCATGATAAACTTCAGGAATACCTTAACCAAACCGTAAGTAGGATATTGTCTCTTTTGAGCTGCTCCTCTGAAAAACAATTTAAAATTTGCTTTTCTCTCGGATTGCACGTAAATTTGCGACCATACTCCACAGATTCATATAAAAATTTGGAGTATAGTAAAGAAATTTAGAGGTCTTATGTACAAGAGAATATTTGATATTGAGAGCAAGTTAGATGAAGGTATGTTCCTGTTTGGAGCACGCCAAACGGGGAAATCTACCCTGTTGAAAGAGCGTTTCAAGGGGAAGATTTACTATGATCTTTTGGATCCGGATGTAAGAAAAGGCTTTAAAAGGAATCCAAACTCACTGAAGGAGGCGCTTTGGGACAAACCGGCCGGCACATTGGTGATCATAGATGAAATTCAGAAAGTCCCGGAACTGCTGGATATAGTCCATACCATGATGACCGAGAAAGGACTATGGTTCATTCTCAGCGGTTCAAGCGCCCGGAAATTGAAAAAAAACGGTGCAAACACACTCGGAGGTCGTGCCATTCCGGAAACATTTTATCCACTTGTCTGGCCGGAAGTAACAGACTTTCAACTGGACCGTGCTGTCCAGAACGGAATGATTCCACGCCATTATATGGTAACTGATGCCACCAAGCGACTGAAAGGTTACGTGGAAGTGTATCTGAATGAAGAAATCCGGGAGGAAGGTGAAGTCAGGGAATTGGATGCATTTGAACGTTTTATGGAAGTGGCTGCAATCTCCGATGGAGAAATGCTGAACTATTCCAACATAGCCTCTGACTGTGGGGTTTCGGTCAAAACAGTACAGTCATACTTCAAGATTCTATATGACACACTGATTGGATATGAAATCCCGGCATATAGAGAAATGGTCAAAAGAAAGATTATCCAGGCACCACGATTCTACTACTTTGATGTGGGGCTTGCCAACTATCTTATGGGACGCTATTCTCTAAAACGTGGCACTGACGATTACGGTCATGCATTTGAGCATTATGTGATGCAAGAGATAATTGCATACAAGGGATATAACGATAAAAAGGACATCATCTCCTACTGGCGTACATATGACAAGAAGGAGGTCGATGTAGTCATTGGTGACGCCAAAGTGGCCATTGAAGTAAAATCCTCTGAACAGGTGAGGACCAAACACAAAGTAGGCCTAAAGGCTTTTAAGGAAGAGCATCCGGACTGCCGCTTGATATTTGTTTCGTTAGATCCAATAACAAGGAAAGTCGATGATATTGAGCTGATCACTGTGCTTGACTTCCTGCGGATGTTGTGGAATGGTGAAATCTTCTAACAGAAAGGATGACACAGATACGGTCCATTTGTGTCACGCATTCTATAGCCTCTTCCCTATAACCCATATTAGTAGATTGTCTTTTTCTTATTGTATAGTTATCAATTCGCAGTCCTGTTTATCGTAGTAGGCCAGCATCTCTGGCAGTTTCTTTAGATCATAGCTGGTAACACAATCGGAGAAAACGTGTACCGTGAAACCTGCTTTCTTCATATTGAAACAGGTGGACTTCACACATGCGGTAGCATCAGCACCAGCGATATAGAACTCTGTGATACCGTTAGCCTCAATGAACGAGCAAAACGCCTCACTCGTCAAAGCATTACTTTTAGTCTTCACAAAGACGTTTTCAGATACAACCTTCAGTTCCGGCACTAACTCTTCGCCACGAGTGCCGGGCTTAAAGGTATGTGTGCTGGCTGTGATGTTGTTGTGCTTGATATAGGCAACATGCATCCCCTCAGAAACAGCCCAGTCGATAGCAGCATTAATATTGTCAACAATGTCGCGGTAGTGCTTCGTGATATCGTTCTGGATATCAATAACGACAAGTGCTTTTGTATTCATATTTCTCTTTTCATTGCTCTATTGGCATCATTACACCACATTGGTAGTCTGGCGACTGGATGTCTGTGCCTTGATACCACTCCATGCAACAGGAATTTGAAGCCCATTTGTACTCGGAATGAGCTGGCAGCCATTCCTTATG
>JAFZKA010000127.1 GCA_017551925.1 Bacteroidaceae bacterium
AGGTGATAGAACTGCTCAGCCGCATCAACCCATCACTTTCTAATGACTGGAATACCATTAAAGCACAAAACTGATGCTTAAAGAAGTACACATACGCAATTACGTTCTGATAGACCGCCTTGACATAGATTTCAAGGAGGGTTTTTCTGTTATGACCGGTGAGACCGGAGCCGGCAAGTCTATAATATTGGGAGCCATGAACCTGTTGCTTGGAGGACGGGCAGATTCCAAGACTCTGCTTCAGGGTGCTGACAAATGCACCATTGAGGGCAGTTTCTCCATTTCAGGATACGGATTGGAGCAGTTCTTTTCTGACAACGGCCTGGATTTTGATCCTGATGACACAATTCTGCGCCGTGAACTCCTTCAATCAGGCAAGAGCCGTGCATTCATTAATGACACCCCTGTATCGCTCACAGTTCTGCGTGATTTAGGTTGCCGTCTTATCGACATACACTCCCAACATCAGAATCTGGCTTTGGGAACTGAATCTTTCCAAATTGAGGTTGTTGACACCATCGCTGCCAATGCTGCAGTTAAGAGTGAATATGAATCATGCTTTGAAAAATGGAACAGCCTTAAAACCGAACTTGAAAGGCTCAAAGCAGAATTTGAGTCTGACACTACTGACCGCAGTTATCTGGAGTTCCAACTTGAGGGTCTTGAAAAAGCCCACCTTACCGATGGTGAGCAGGAACAACTGGAACAGGAATCAGAGATTCTTGACCATGCAGAGGAAATCAAGCAGGATCTGTTCCGTGCATCAGAGATAATGGAGGGCTCAGATGATGGAGGAACCCTGCAGGCGCTCAAATCAGCCCTTCAATCACTCCGTTCAGCACAAAAGAACTTTCCTGACGCCACGGAACTGGCTGACAGGCTTGAAAGTTGCCTGATAGAATTAAAAGACATAGCCGCCACCGTAAGCGAATGTCAGGATGAGGTGAATTTTGACCCCGCCCGTCTGGATCAGGTTAACGAGCGGCTTGACCTTATTTATTCTTTACAAAAGAAACACAAGAAAAACAGCATTTCTGAACTGCTTGAACTTGCCGCATCAATACGCGCAAGACTTGACCGCACAGACTCATTTGAGGATGACATAAAACGTCTGGAACAGCAGGTTGATGCAGCCGGCAGGGAGATGCAGAAAGCCGCAAACAAACTCACTGAATCACGCAAAAAGGCATCAGGTTCAATTATCAAAGAGATAAAAGCACTTCTTGTTCCTTTAGGCATACCGAATGTACAGTTCGGAATAGACATATCTCCGTCAATCGGTTATGACCGCAGCGGTCATGATGACCTTAAGTTCATGTTTTCCGCAAACAAGGCTGTACCCATGCAGGAGATTTCACAGGTGGCATCGGGCGGTGAAATTGCCCGCGTAATGCTTTCCATAAAGTCCATGATTGCAGGCGTACGCACCCTGCCCACTGTGATCTTTGATGAGATTGACACGGGCGTATCCGGTGCAGTGGCTGAAAAAATGGCTTATCTGATGGAACAGATGGCCGGAGGAGGCCGCCAGGTATTGGCTATAACCCATCTGCCGCAGATAGCAGCGTTTGGGCGTACACATTATAAAGTTTATAAAACTGATGAAAAGGATGCCACCCGCACAAGGATTGCACTCCTTGATTACAATGAAAGAATACGTGAGATTGCCTCAATGATGAGCGGTGCGACACTCACCCAGGCAGCTCTCGACAACGCAAAAGCATTGATTGACAATAATGGAAGATGAAATGATATTCGGCATACGTGCCGTGATTGAGGCCGTTCAGGCAGGTAAGGAAATTGATCGGCTGCTCATTAAGAAGGATATGCAGGGCGACCTTTCAAGGGAGTTGTTCGCAGCCGTCAAAGGACTGGACATCCCTGTTCAGAGAGTGCCTGTAGAGCGTCTTAACCGCATTACGCGCAAGAATCATCAGGGTGTGATAGCCTTTACCACCCAAATCACGTATCAGCACGTTGAAGACCTTGTACCCACCCTGTTTGAGCAAGGCAAAGACCCTTTCTTTGTTCTGCTTGACGGCGTGACCGATGTACGTAACTTTGGAGCAATAGCCCGCACCGCCGAGTGCGCCGGCGTCGATGCAATCATCATCCCTTCAAAAAACAGTGTAAGTGTTAATGCCGATGCTATCAAGACATCGGCCGGAGCACTGCATACCCTGCCCGTATGCCGTGAAATTCAGATAAGTTCAACCATCAAATATCTCAAGAACTGTGGAATCCGTATTGTAGGAGCCACAGAAAAAGGTGACCAGGATTACACCAAAGGTGACTACCGCGGTCCCGTTTGCCTGATTATGGGAGCCGAGGACAAAGGTATTCCGCAGGAGCACCTGGCGCTGTGTGACGAATGGGCACGCATACCGATACTGGGTAAGATTGAATCACTCAACGTATCGGTTGCAGCCGGAATCCTTATGTATGAGATAGTTAAGCAAAGACTCTAATCCGCTGATTGTCAATCTGTCAGCACCGTTTCGCTTTTCTGCGACAAATTGTCACAGAATGGCTCGTGGCTTGCTTGTTGCGTACCATATTGCAGAAATAAAAAAAAGCAATTATGGAATACAGTCAGAACAATCAGAACAAACCGCAGAACCTTGAGCAGTTCGCCATTAACCTTAATGAGAGGGCGCGCAAGGGTAAGCTCGACCCCGTAATAGGTCGTGACGATGAGATAAGGCGGGTACTCCAGATATTGAGCCGCCGAACCAAGAACAATCCTATTCTTATAGGTGAACCGGGTACAGGTAAGACTGCCATTATTGAGGGCCTTGCCCAGCGTATAGTACGCGGTGATGTACCTGAGAACCTTAAATCCAAAACCGTATATTCACTTGATATGGGTGCTCTGGTAGCAGGCGCCAAGTACAAGGGTGAATTTGAGGAGCGTCTTAAGGGTGTAATAAATGAGGTGATCCAATCAGACGGCAGTTTCATACTGTTCATAGATGAGATCCACACCCTGGTGGGTGCAGGTGCCGGTGAGGGCGCAATGGATGCCGCTAACATCCTCAAGCCTGCCCTGGCCCGCGGCGACCTGCGTGCCATAGGTGCCACCACCCTGAACGAGTATCAGAAATACTTTGAGAAGGATAAAGCACTGGAACGCCGATTCCAGACAGTAATGGTTGATGAACCTGACGTACAGAGTTCAATCTCCATACTGCGTGGACTTAAGGAGCGCTATGAGAACCACCACAAGGTGCGTATCATGGATGAGGCCGTCATAGCCGCTGTAGAACTCTCAAACCGTTACATTACCGACCGTTTTCTGCCCGATAAGGCCATTGACCTTATGGATGAGGCCGCAGCAAAACTGCGTATGGAGCGCAACTCAGTGCCTGAGGAACTGGATGAGATAACACGTAG
This sequence comes from Bacteroidaceae bacterium, assembly GCA_017551925.1. Lineage (GTDB taxonomy): Bacteria > Bacteroidota > Bacteroidia > Bacteroidales > Bacteroidaceae > Colenecus. The sequence continues at coordinate 3,394 of JAFZKA010000127.1, forward strand.
GCTCAAACAGCTTGAAATAGAGCGTGCCGCCATCAAACGCGAGAACGACACCGTCAAACTCAAACAACTCAATGCAGAGATTGATGACCTGCAGAAACAGGAGAAATCAATCCGTGAAAAATGGGAATCAGAGAAGAACCTTGTTTCACGCATTCAACAGGACAAACAGCGCATTGAGCAACTCAAGATTGAGGCTGACAACGCTGAACGTGACGGCAACTACGGCCGTGTAGCCGAGATCCGTTACGGCAAGCTCAAGGAAATGGAGCAGGATATTGCAAACATTCAGGAGGAACTGCACTCCAAGCAGGGCGACAGCGCCCTCGTAAAGGAAGAGGTTACCGCCGATGATATAGCCGAGGTAGTTTCACGCTGGACAGGCATACCTGTAAACCGTATGCTTGAGAGCGAGCGCGAGAAACTGCTGCACCTTGAAGAGGAACTGCACAAACGTGTAGTTGGCCAGGAAGAGGCTATAAGCGCCGTTGCAAATGCCGTACGCCGTAGCCGTGCCGGCCTGCAGGATCCAAAACGCCCTATAGGCAGTTTCATATTCCTGGGTACTACCGGTGTCGGTAAGACAGAACTTGCCAAGGCACTTGCCGAGTACCTGTTCAATGACGAAAAACTGATGACCCGTATTGATATGAGTGAGTATCAGGAGAAGTTCTCAGTGACACGTCTTATAGGAGCGCCTCCCGGATACGTTGGCTATGACGAAGGGGGTCAGTTGACCGAAGCCGTACGTCGCAAGCCCTACTCCGTAGTGCTGTTTGATGAGATTGAGAAGGCTCACCCTGATGTATTCAACATTCTGCTTCAGGTTCTTGATGACGGCCGTCTGACCGATAACAAGGGTCGTACGGTCAACTTCAAGAACACCATAATCATCATGACCAGCAACTTGGGCAGTGATTATATACGCGAAAAGTCTGCTCAGATCGGAACATCTGACGAGAGCCGTCAGCAATGGCTTGAGGAGACCCGTAAACATCTGCTTGAGATGCTTAAGCAGACCATACGTCCGGAGTTTCTGAACCGTATTGATGAGACCGTAGTATTCATGCCGCTTAAGGAAACTGAGATACATCAGATTGTGGCTCTGCAGGTCAACTCCGTAGTCAAGATGCTTAAAGAGAATGGCATTACATTAAATGTTGATTCTTCGGCCGTTGAACTCATGTCAAAAGCCGGATATAATCCCGAGTTCGGTGCACGTCCTGTAAAACGTGCCATACAGAACCTTTTGCTCAACCGTCTGTCAACAATGATACTGTCCGGACAGGTTGACCGCAACAAACCTGTAAATGCCACCGCTCGTGACGGTGAGATAATGTTCACCTGAAAATAACCGGAAAAAGGAACAGACTTCTGAAATTAACAAACCCCTTTATGATGCTAATGTCATAAAGGGGTTTATTATCAACTATTGGAAAAGTAATTAGAGTTAGATTAGGTTCGTTGTTTTTTTCTGCGACAAATTTAGTTTCCATTATTGTCATTAACGGTTTTTTTCTTTTCAAAAAAATTAGTATTTGTTCCAAAACCACGGCAATTCACGTATTTCGCGGTTAATTTAGCACATCAGAACAGAATGTAACCCTTTTTAAGAATTAACGAATCAGAATTAATTAGAATAAAAAACATCCTTGAAATAAGATGTAATCAAAAAAATCAATTACCTTTGCAACCGCAAATGCAAATGGTACCTTGACCGAGCGGCTAGGTATCGGTCTGCAAAACCGAGTACGGCGGTTCGAGTCCGCCAGGTACCTCCAGAGTAAAAATCCGGCCTAACAGGTCGGATTTTTGCTTTGGAGGTACCTGGAGAACCTTTTTTTATTTCGCTTACGCGAAAGCGCTCCCTTGGGTCGCTTGGCGGCCTACCCGGCCGCTCTCACCCTCCGGGTTCGCCCCAATACGTACGTGCGTGCGTATTATAGTACCCTGTTTTTTTGTAACTTTGCGGTGGATTTCTAGTTATGACATTTAAGGCGGTTATACGTTCTATGAGATTGCGCACTCTGCCACTTTCCACGGCGGGAATTGCGCTGGGTATTATGCTGGCTTGTGCGGAGCATAAGGTGCCATGGTATGTTATTCTGCTCACCATTTTTACCACTGTCTCTTTGCAGATATTGTCCAATATGTCAAATGAACTGGGAGACTGGCTCAGCGGTGTGGATGGTCAGGGACGTGAAGGGCCAAAGTACGGAATTGAGGGCGGCGGACTGACTGAGGATGAGATGCGGTCATGCATTCGGATAATGGTGCTGGTATGCTGCATATTAGGACTGGGAATGATCAGGGCATCGTTCGGAACCATATTACGCATTGAATCAGAAAGCCTGGTAGTATTAGGAGGTGCCGCAATCTGGGCCGCCATGCATTATACACTTGGAAACAAGCCTTACGGATACAGGGGCCTGGGTGACATTTTCGTATTCCTGTTCTTCGGGCTGGTACCGGTTACGGGCGGTTATTATGTATGCGCGCAGACACTGGAGTTCACCACCCTTATACCCGGAGCAGCCATCGGTCTGTTCAGTGTAGGAGTACTGAACGTGAACAACATGCGTGACATGAAATCCGATGCAGGGACACGTGTGACTGTTCCGCTCAAGTTGGGTGAGCATCACGCCAAGATATATCACACCATATTGATTATCGGCGGATGGTTTCTGATGATACTGTTCACCATACTGTTTACACATGGCTGGCTGCCGTACCTTTATATTATTACTTTACCGCTTTACGTAAAGCATCTGTCTGGGGTATGGAAGCGCTCCGGCCGTGAATTGGATCCGATGCTGCCAATGCTGGTTATTTCGACATTTATTTTTGCCCTGCTCGCAGGCACAGGTTATATTATCCGATAATTATGCCAAAAAAAGAAGGAATACGCGAACTGTTTGATGACATTGCTGTCAAGTATGACCGTTTCAACCATATTTCATCATTCGGAGCGGACCGTTCATGGCGCAGAAAGGCGGTTCGCGCTATTGTCAACACAGACAAGCCCATTCAGGTGCTTGACGTAGCCACAGGTACAGCCGACTTTGCCATAGCCGTATCAAAAAAGGCCGCTCAAGGCTCCCATATAACCGGCATTGACCTGTCTGAGGGTATGATTGAGATAGGTAAAACCAAATGTCAGGGTCTGCCTATAGACCTTATGACTGGCGATGCTGAGAACCTGAATTTTGCAGACAGCACTTTTGACCGCATATGCGTGGCATTCGGAGTCCGCAATTTTGAGAACCTTATGAAAGGTCTGACTGAAATGCAGCGTGTGCTCAAACCAGGCGGCCGTCTGATTGTTCTTGAGTTGTCATACCCCAAGAATGGGCTGTTGTTCTGGTTCTACAAACTCTATTCGCTGAAAATAATCCCCAAAATAGGAGCAAAGATGACCGGAAACACAGGTGCATTCACATATCTGCCAGACTCGATACTCAAGTTCCCACTCCCTGAAAAGTTCATTCCCATGCTCCGTGAAGCCGGTTTTTCAAAAATTGACGCACACCAGTATATGTTTGGAGTATGCCGTATGTATTGTGCTGAAAAATGATTAAATTTGCGTTCTGATCATATTAAAACCTACACAAAATGAAATCATTAAGTAAATCGCTGATTTTATCAGCATTATTGATGGCTACCTTGTTTGCCGGATGTAAGAAAGATGATGACGATGAAATCTCACCTGACATTCTCAACAATGGGGTTACTACAGTCTGGTCTGATGACAGTTCAATGATCATCAGCGTAGTCGATATGGGGAGAAACATCTGTTGGGCCACATGTAACATAGGCTCAAACAGTCCTGAACAACCCGGTCAATATTTTGCATGGGCAGAAACAAATCATCAAAAAAAAGAATATACCCGTAATTCTTACAAATGGTTTAATAACGGAGGCATTGCCGATATCACCAAATATTGTACTCTAGAAGGGTATGCATATCATAAACAGGTTGATAATGTAACCGTTATACAGCCATCAGATGATCCGGCAACAGTTTTCTATGGTGCCAAATGGCAGACACCGTCAAGCACTCAATTCAGGGAACTGATTAAACGCTGTACCAGAACATGGGGTACGGTAAACGGAGCCTGGGGATGTCTACTGACAAGTAACGATAACGGAAACAGTGTGTTTTTCCCTGTCAGCGGTGTGTTTGATGGCAACAAAATAACCCATTCATCAATAGGTTTTTACTGGACCAGAGATTTAAATGCTTCAAGTCCGAACAAAGCCTATTCACTTTGGGTCAGGTGTGACGGTGATTTAAGTGACATTGAAGTAACTGACACAGACCGTGAAAGAGGTCTTCAAGTCCGTGCAATCATTAAAACAAAAGACATAAAAAAATAAGCATATCAGATATGCTGTCGTAATATGTTGGAAAAGCACATTGTTCTGGATGACGCTGACCCCGCGGTTTTCTACGGAGTCAATAACGCCAATATGCAACTGCTCAAGGCGCTGTTTCCAAAACTGCGCATAGTGGCACGCGGGAATGTACTCAAAGTCATGGGCAGCGATGATGACACCGCCCGTTTTGAACAGGTTGTACGTCGTCTTGAAAGATACTGCGCTGAATTCAACTCACTAAAAGAAGATACAATTGTCGATGTGGTCAACGGCCAGGAACCGGGAGAAGAAAAAAACTCAGAGGTAATACTCTTTGGAGTGACCGGACGCCCTATCCTGCCCCGCAGCGTGAACCAGAAAAAACTGGTTACAGACTATGCGACACATGACATGCTGTTTGCAATAGGTCCTGCCGGTTCCGGAAAGACCTATACTGCCATTGCACTGGCTGTACGCGCACTCAAGAACAAGGAGGTCAAACGCATAGTCCTGTGCCGCCCGGCTGTTGAAGCCGGCGAGAAACTGGGATTCCTGCCAGGCGATATGCGTGAAAAAATCGACCCGTTCCTGCAACCGTTGTATGACGCCCTGCAGGATATGATTCCAACTGCCAAACTCAAGGAGTATATGGAACTCAACATTATTCAGATTGCTCCTCTTGCTTTTATGCGCGGACGCACACTGAATGATGCCGTAGTCATACTTGATGAGGCCCAGAACACTACCCCGCAGCAGATTAAGATGTTCCTTACACGTATGGGGTGGAACACCAAAATGATTGTGACCGGTGATCTTACGCAGATTGACCTTCCGCCAACCCAGATATCAGGTTTGGTTCAGGCGCTTGATGTGCTTGACGGCGTTGAGGGGTTGAGTATAATCCGTATGACCAAGAAAGACATAGTACGCCACAAACTCGTAACCCGTGTAGTTGATGCATATGACCGCTACGAGCAGGCACATAAGACAGACAAAAGAACAACTAAACAAAATAACAATGAGTAACGCACTTACAAGAACTGACTTCAACTTTAAAGGACAGAAGAGTGTTTATCACGGCAAGGTCCGTGACGTGTATAACATTGATGATGACCTGATGGTCATGGTTGCAACAGACCGCATATCGGCATTTGATGTAATCCTGCCCAAAGGCATTCCTTTCAAGGGACAGGTGCTTAATCAGATTGCAGCCAAGTTCCTTGACGCCACATCTGACATATGCCCCAACTGGAAACTTGCCACTCCCGATCCTATGGTAACAGTAGGCCTTAAGTGTGAAGGTTTTCGTGTTGAAATGATCATCCGCGGCTATCTGACCGGTTCAGCATGGCGTGACTACAAGAACGGCTGCCGTAACCTGTGCGGAAATATCCTACCTGAAGGCATGAAGGAGAACCAGAAATTTGCAGAGCCCCTGATTACCCCCACCACCAAGGCTGAGGAGGGTCATGATGAGAACATCTCCAAGGAGGAGATCATCGCCCAGGGTCTGGTAAGCAAGGAGGATTATGAGGTTATGGAAAAATACACCCGTGCCCTCTTCCAGCGCGGCACTGAGATAGCAGCCAAGAAAGGCCTTATCCTGGTTGACACCAAGTATGAGTTCGGCAAGCGTGACGGCAAGGTATATCTGATTGACGAGATACACACACCTGACAGTTCACGTTATTTCTACGCTGACGGCTATCAGGAAAAGTTTGAGAAGGGTGAGCCCCAGAAACAACTCTCAAAGGAGTTTGTTCGCCAATGGCTCATTGAGCATAACTTTATGAATCAGCCCGGTCAGGTTATGCCTGAGATTACCGATGCCTATGCCGATACCGTTTCAGAGCGTTACATTGAGCTCTATGAGCACATTGTAGGTGAGAAATTCGTCAAGGAGAGCGGTACTGACCTGGCCGCACGCATTGAAAAGAACGTAACTAACTGGCTGAACAACAGATAATGTTTTCCTTTCTTCTCATATTAGGTTGCGTACTGTTTGTTATATCTAAGGCAGTAAACAACGCACTGAATAATCCGAATGATTCCTCGTTCAACAAACAGGAATCAACTGATTCACAGCAGACTGATGGAAAGGATCCGGATTTTGAGCCATTACCTATGGATAATGAGCCGGAGTTCAAGCCGGTAAATAATGAACCAAAGTCCGAACCTGTCTATGAACAGCCCAAACCTGATCCGCAACCTGCCCCTGTCCGCAAAGACTACGGCACTTACGGTCACCTGTTTGGCCTGATCGGCAAGCCTTTGGCACATTCAACCTCAAAAGCACGATTCAATCAGTTCTTTAAGAATCAACATATCAATGCCTTTTATGAGAACTTTGAGATTGAAGACATTGAGCAGGTAAAGGATCTGATTAACAATAATCCCAATCTTTGCGGTTTCAATGTGACAATACCCTACAAGCAGGATATTATCCCCTATCTTAACCGTCTGGATGAAACCGCACAAGCCATTGGTGCCGTAAATACCGTAAAGGTGCTGCATCGTGACGGCGGCGTTGAACTTGTCGGATACAACACAGACTGGATTGGATTCAACAAATCATTCGGCGCACTGCTTGAAGGTCACCACAAGGCACTTATCCTAGGCACCGGTGGCGTATCAAAGGCTGTCAAATACGCTCTTGACACACTGGGTATTGAGAACAAGTTCGTATCACGCAATTCCACCTTTGACATTATGGGTTACTACGAACTATCACCATCTGTCATAGATGATTTTGACGTGATTGTCAACTGTACTCCCATGGGAATGTGGCCCGAGACAGGACAATGCCCGGATATTCCATATACATTCCTGTCAGAGAAGCACCTGCTTCTTGACGTTATAGCCAACCCTGACGAAACACTCTTTATGAAAAAGGGACGTGAACACGGGGCAACAGCCAAGGGAGGCAAAGACATGCTTGAACAACAAGCCGTGGCTGCATGGGAAATCTGGAACAGAATAGGAGAATAAGAATACACAATAAAGGAGATGAATTCTAACGAACGTTATATGCTGCGTGGCGTATCGGCATCAAAAGAAGATGTCCACAACGCCATCAAGAACATAGATAAGGGCCTTTACCCCAAGGCTTTCTGCAAGATTATCCCCGACATTTTAGGAGGAGATCCGGAGTACTGCAACATAATGCATGCCGATGGTGCCGGCACCAAGTCTTCACTGGCATACGCCTACTGGAAAGAGACCGGTGACCTGTCCGTTTGGAAAGGCATTGCCCAGGATGCTCTCATCATGAACATTGATGACCTGCTCTGCGTAGGTGCAGTTGACAACATTCTTGTAAGTTCAACTATAGGCCGTAACAAAAACCTGGTTCCGGGCAGCGTTATAAGCGCCATAATAAACGGCACCGATGAACTGCTGGCAGAACTGCGTGAAATGGGTGTTGGAGCATATGCCACCGGCGGTGAGACTGCCGATGTGGGTGATCTGGTACGCACCATAATAGTTGACAGCACCGTTACATGCCGCATGAAACGCAGTGACGTGATCAATAACGCCAACATACGTCCGGGTGATGTAATTGTCGGTCTTGCCTCTTTCGGCCAGGCCACATATGAAAAGGAGTACAACGGAGGTATGGGCAGCAACGGTCTGACAAGCGCCCGCCATGATGTATTCGGCAAGGATATCGCCAAGAAATATCCTGAGACTTATGATCATGCAGTTCCTGAGGAACTGGTTTATTCAGGCGGACTGAATCTGACAGACAAGGTTCAGGGCTCACCTCTTGATGCCGGTAAACTGGTACTCTCACCTACCCGTACATACGCTCCGGTAGTTAAAAAGCTGCTTGATGCCCTACGCCCGCAGATTCACGGTATGGTCCACTGCTCAGGCGGTGCACAAACCAAAATCCTGCACTTTGTTGAGAACGTACACGTTGTAAAGGATAACCTATTCCCCATCCCGCCGCTGTTCCGCACAATTCAGGAACAGAGCGGCACCGAGTGGAAAGAGATGTACAAGGTGTTCAACTGCGGTCACCGCTTTGAGGTCTATCTGCCCCAGGAATACGCCCAGCAGGTAATAGAAATCAGCAAGTCATTCGGCATCGATGCCCAAATAATAGGCCGCATAGAACCTTCTGACCACACACACCTGACTATCCACTCCGAATACGGCGTGTTTGAGTACTGAATCACAATAAGAATCGTTCCTTCTGTGTACTTATGATATATTTCAAGGTGCACAGGACTTTTTGGGGTATCGGTATCGGAAACCATGGCCGCCCGTGGGCTTGTGAACCGACGAAGGAAGTGAGAGTAGAGAAAGCTTGCTTTCTATACCGAACGACGAGGAGGAAAAGAGCGTAGCTCTTAACGGGAGGGGCCCGCAGCGCAATAAGACGCCCCGGGAGATAGGAGTTTACTCATATCTTCCGGGGTGGCTTATTGTGGTGTGGGAGGGATAGCGCGAAGCGCGTAGTTTCAGATACTGATACACCAAAAAGTCCTCTAAGAAATGTACACAGAAGGAACGATTCCTACTGCGTTATTTCTTGGGAATGGCAGCAAGGACGGCTTTGAGGTAATCCCAGACCTTCTGGACAGAGGGAATGTAGCAACGCTCGTCAGGTGAATGCGGGCTGAGCAGTGTGGGACCGAATGACACCATATCCCAATTCGGATAGGTACCGCTTAGTATACCGCACTCCAAACCTGCATGGATAGCCATAACCTTGGGCTCAGTGCCGAACATTTTCTTATATTCCTGCTGCATTACCTTAAGAATAGGCGATTCAGCATTGGGGGCCCATCCGGAATATCCGTCAGAATATTCTATGCCACAACCTGCCAGTTCTGCAACGCTACGCAAACGCAGTGCCATCAGATCACGCTCTGAATCTACTGAACTGCGCAACAGGTTGAGAATTTCAAACTGCCCCTTATATATCTTGACCACGGCCATATTGTTCGACGTTTCCACAAGGCCTGGCATCTGGTCACTCATGCGTTCCACTCCATCGGGGCAAACCAGAATTGCCTGGATATAACGCAGAGCAGTATTCTCATCAACATATAGGCAGTCCTCCGGATCACATGTCTCACCCGGAGCACACTTGTATGGCTCAAAAACATAATTGCTGTTAGGATCAGTTGCTGCATATTCAACCTTGACATCGGCAAACACATCAGCCACGGTTTTCTTGGCCAGATCCACCTTATCCGGAGCAATATACACTGTGGCAAAACATTCACGCGGAATGGCATTATGCAACGTTCCGCCCTCAAGATCAACCAGTTTGACTTCGGCCTTGGTCAATAAAGCGTACAGGACACGGGCTGCAACCTTATTGGCATTGGCACGGCACAGATGAATATCCATACCGGAATGACCGCCCTGAAATCCCTTGACTGCCAAACTGTAGCAAAGCCATCCTTTGGGTTCCGGCTTGCGTTCATACTGTCCCTTGATAGCGGCATCAAGACCACCGGCACAACCTATATACAGTTCACCTTCAGTCTCAGAATCAATATTCAAAAGAATCTCACCCTTAAGTACTCCCGGCTTAAGCGAGTTGGCACCGGTCATACTTGTCTCCTCATCATATGTAACAAGCAGTTCCAACGGACCGTGCTTAATGTCATCAGACTCAAGTACAGACAGAGCCAAGGCTACGCCCAAGCCGTTGTCGGCACCCAGAGTGGTACCTTTGGCCTTGAGCCACTCACCGTCAACCCAGGTCTCAATAGGATCCCTTTCAAAATCATGCATAACGTCTGCATTCTTCTGTGGCACCATATCCATGTGACCTTGCATGATAACACCCTTGAGGTTCTCCATTCCCGGAGTTGCAGGCTTGCGCATAATTACGTTACCGGTCTCATCGGCAAAAGCCTCTATACCACGCTGCTTAGCCCAGTCAAGCAACCACGCACGAATTTTCTCCTCATGCTTTGAAGGACGCGGTTGTCTGGTAATCCCATAAAAGTTATCCCATACAATCTTGGGCTGTAAATCCCTGATAGTCATATTCTCTGTGTCTTAATTGGTTATATACAAAAACTTTTTCCCAAAGATATGTTTTTTTCTGACAACTGGGTTCTTTCTATGAACATTTTGAGGTATAGGTATCTGAAACTACGCGCCCCGTTGGGGCGCTATCCCTCCCACGCCTACGGCGCGGGCCCCTCCCGTTCACAAGGAGGCCACTGAAAAAGTCCTTAGGGTATAACAGAAAACACATTTAAATAATCCGCAAACTTTCTCCATTTTTTTTGGTAGTTTGTGGATTGTTTTGTATCTTTATCTTGTTGAAACACAAAAGATTATGCTTCCTTCTCA
>JAFZKA010000012.1 GCA_017551925.1 Bacteroidaceae bacterium
CGCGGGCTGAAGTCTGAACCACCCTTGGCACCACCCATAGGCAGTGTGGTAAGGCTGTTCTTGAAGGTCTGCTCAAAAGCAAGGAACTTCATGATGCTCAGGTTAACGCTTGAGTGGAAACGTACACCACCTTTGTACGGGCCAATGGCGCTGTTCATCTGAACGCGGAAACCGCGGTTTACATGAATCTCACCTTTGTCGTCCATCCAAGGAACACGGAACATGATAACTCTCTCAGGCTCAACGATACGCTCCATGATCTTCTGATCCAGGAGGTAGGGATTCTGAAGGATGTAAGGTGCAACACTCTCAACGACCTCGCTAACGGCCTGATGGAATTCCTTCTCACCGGGATTCTTGGCGATAAGCTCAGCCATGAATTTCTCAACGTAATTCTTTACCTGTTTGTCCATAATAGTTGTATTATTTGTATATTTTGTGAATTTGCTACCAAAAGCGTTCGCAAAGTTACTATTTGTCATCAAAACAAGCAAAGAAAGTGCAAATAAATTCACGAAATTTATGAAAATAATTCAAATTGATATGCATAAATGTCAAATGCTAACACAAAACCTGACACTTTGGGCATAAATATGCACATTTCAACACCAGTTGCATACATTTTGTCAGGAAGTTCTGTGCAACTGGAAGCAGTGTCCACGGAAGGAACCGTCCCTAATGCGGAGGTCTTGCGCTTAACGCCAAGTCACTGAATGCTCCCCAAACGGACAGTTCTGCTTCTGCAAATCGCAGGCATATACAAAAAAATCACCACACCTGATTCAGGACATAGGGGATGCCGGAGGCGGTGATACCGGCTGCGTTGATGGTGAATTTGCGGGTAAAGCTGTTGTTGTAGAACTCAACACGGGCACGGCCATCCTGATCAGTTATGACATTAGGGTTCCAGTATATCGTGCGGCGTGAATCAACGTTGCCTTCTATCGGACCGTCAGGGTACTCCGGTGAGTAAAACTGTACAGGTTTGGTGAAACCTTTTACGGTAGTGGTGCGACGGCCAAGATTACGGATATCACTGTATGAGAGCAATTCCCTGTCTTCCTTAATCTGCACATCTATAAGATTGAATCTGCCATAACTGGTTAAAAGGAACATATAAAAATCGTTACCCGCACGCACCTGCGGAGGAGATGCGCCTGCATGTTTCCTGACCCACTCCATCATCAGAGGAATGAGATCCACCATATCCCTTGCATACTTGCGCTCGTCATAGATGATTACGCTTTTGACATCAATCATATCAATATGCAGAGGATCTTCAAACGGTTTGAATGTCAGCAGTTTCTCTGAATTATGTATATAAAAGAACGGATTCAAATACGTCGACACATTTGATGAACTGTTATTTGAATCACCATCTGATTCTGAAGATGTTTCTCCTCCTGATTCTTCCAGTGAACCGAATATCGGACCAGGTTCCTGCGGTTCAAATCTGATGCCACGTTCCAGAAAGTAACCGTACAGGTCAGTAGTGAATTCACCCTGATCAAGTTCCAACTCAGCATCCTCCTCAACCTCAAATGAGGTAAAGGTGTCATAATCTATGAAACGACGCTTTTCACTCTGCTCTTCAATATCAACATCACTAATCATACGGCCCAACTTGCGGCGCTGGGCGGGAGTCAGGTCAAAATCAGTGTAATCAACCTTATAGTCATATACCCGATGGTCGTTGTGGCTCAGGTCGGTCTCCTGTACCAGATACGGTCTGGGGGCAGGCCTGTCCGCACGTTCAAACCTGATGCGCTTGCTCTTTTCATATTTTGATTCACCATCCCTGTTCCTTGACATCAGATTGACGGTAAACTTGCCCTTTCCGTAAAAATCAGGCATGTCAAAACCAAAGTAACCCGTTGAATCTGTCTGATAGTCAAAACTTTCAAACAGTGTCTTGTCGTCATCAGGGATTACCGATGCATACACGCCTATGTCAGATACCGGGTCGCGCTTGAAATATGACAATATCCATCCGTTCATGGTGAGGCCCTCCTCTATACGGTGTTTCTCCTCAAACTCCTTAAGACCGGTCATGGTCTGCCACTCGTAACGTTCCCAGCCCTGTACCATGGTCAGAAGGTTCAGCGCCTCACGGTGTTCTTCATCGTCACTTTCCAGGTACCAGGCGGGGTCATGTATGTATCCCCTCAGGTCTGACGAGAGTAGCAGGTTGGTCTGCAGGTTGTCGGTACGGCCGCCGCCGTAGTCGGTGGCATCACGCACCGACAGGCAGA
>JAFZKA010000013.1 GCA_017551925.1 Bacteroidaceae bacterium
AGGTATGGACCGCATTAATGTTGATAAGAAGGGTCTGTGGTCTGTAACCATTACCGATACGCCACAGCCTGCTCCCGGAGCCACCAGTACGAGGCAGTCACTCCCGGTTACCATCAACAAGATGAACGCAATGAACGCGCTGTCCAAATTCTCATCACAGCAACCTGGCCGATATGCCTCATACGCAGTAGATAACTCCAGCGGCACTGTATGGGAACCGGATTCTGAAGATGCTGAGCCCAGTATAATGATTGAACTCTCACCTGCAACACGCTTTGATGAGGTCCAACTCTTTGAGGTTGATGCTGTCAGGATTATGTTCGGCGGTGGAGGTCGTAGAGGTTTTGGTCGCGGAGCAGGTGCGCAGGAGATATACAAGTATAAGATTGAGGTTTCAATGGACGGTGAGAACTGGCAGACAGCATTGGACCGTACAAACAATACAGTTCAGAAGAACACCATATTTGAGGAGTTCAAACCCGTGGAGTGCCGATTCATACGCCTCACCGTGACTGACTGGCCCAAGCCTCAGCCCCTAAGCGTTATAGAATTCACCGCATTCGGTCTGCCGTCATCAACGCAGCCCGCACGCGTTGCAATTCCACATTTCAAATAAACAGATTATTAACCATTTAAATTATATAATTATGAGTAACAAGTACGCAGGAACACAGACTGAGAAGAACCTGGAGGCCGCATTTGCCGGCGAATCACAGGCTCGCAACAAGTACACCTATTTTGCATCAAGAGCAAAGAAGGACGGTTTTGAACAGATTGCCGCAATTTTTGAGGAGACGGCAAACAATGAGAAGGAACACGCCAAACTCTGGTTCAAGGAGTTGGAGGGCATAGGCGATACCGCTCAGAACCTGGCTGCTGCAGCCGACGGTGAGAACTATGAGTGGACTGATATGTACGAAGGCTTTGCCAAGACCGCTCAGGAGGAGGGATTTCCTGAACTGGCAGCCCGCTTCCGTATGGTTGCCGCCATTGAGAAAACTCATGAGGAGCGTTACCGCGCACTGCTCAAGAATGTTGAGACCGCTAAGGTATTTGAGAAATCAGAGGTGAAGGTTTGGGAATGCCGTAATTGCGGCCATATCGTTGTGGGCACCAAGGCTCCTCAGATATGCCCGGTCTGCCAGCATCCGCAGGCTTTCTTTGAGGTTCACAAGGAGAACTATTGATTATTTCCATGCGGCGGGGGGCTCGCTGCTTCGCTGCGCTCGGTTTTCCATGCGCTTTACGGCCTAAAGGCCTTAAGCGTCAGGATGGAATCCTATCTGCGTATTAGAAACAACCTTTTTTTAGTTTCCTTCTGGAAACACGCTCCGTTTCACTACGCTCTGCCGGCCTTCCAGGCCGGGTAAAAATTATGGCGCCCCTATTGGGACGCCTTAATTTTTACTCTAAGTTGGAAGCCTATTGCTCATTTGTACATGAAGCGGCGGATGCTGCCCTTGGGGGTCTTGGAGAATGGTTCAAAGCGGAGCTCGAATCCGTTTACTGTGGAGTAGGCGGGCAGTTTTGAGTTGAGCAGCGTGATGTTCTGCTTCATGATGGCATCAAGGGCATCGGCATTGATACCTGCCTTGTCAAGTGCATCCATGTTGGGCACGATGAGGGCTATGATGCGATTTTCGCGCTGAAGCACGATGGATTCTGCTACGTAAGGCAGTTCATTAAGAATTACCTCAATCTCCTCAGGATATACGTTCTGACCGTTATCAGCCAGGATCATGTTCTTGCTGCGGCCCAGCAGGAATACGTTGCGGTTTTTGTCAATGGTACCCATATCGCCGGTGCGGAACCATCCGTCCTGGAGCACCTGAGCGGTAGCCTCGGGGTTCTTATAATAACCCTTGAACACTACGTCGCCTTTGATGGAGAGTTCTCCGGCAATATGCTCCGGATCAGGAGAATCAATTTTAATCTCCATAATTTCAGGCAAATACTCACCGCATGATTTTGGAATATACTTGCCCAGTTTGCCATATGATACGATAGGTGCCAACTCGGTCAGACCATAACCGGTTATGAAGGGGAGTTGCAGCTTGTAAACCAGCAGTGATTCAACCTCTGAAGGGATGGCTGCACCGCCTGTGCAAAATACTTCCATATTACCGCCCATGGCGCTGAGAAGTTTGTCATGCAACATTTTGCAGTATTCAGGATAATCCTTGTAGTTGTCAAGTTTAGCCTTGCCCTCAGGACTGTGTATTTCACTACCCAATATATACTCGGCATATTTGACAAAGATTAGAGGTACACCGTAGAATATTCGTGGCTTGACTTCCTGGAGTGCAGCCTGCACATTTGCCGGGATGGGTGGAACACCAAGTACAGTCACGTGCATTCCTATTGTCATAGGGATGACAACATCGCATGTGAGTCCGAAACTGTGTGCGTGGGGCAGCAGGCTCAGGTAGTTCTCACGCGGATAGAACGGGAATCCCGGACGGATACCCTGAACATTGGCCGTATAGTTGCGGTATGTGAGCATTACGCCCTTGGGGTTACCTGTTGAACCTGAAGTATAGAGGATAGCGCAAACATCATCAATATCAGGATTGCAAACTTTGAAATCAGCAGGTTTCAAGCCGGCAGGATATTGGGCGGCAAAGAGGCTTCGTGCATCGGCATAGAATTCACCCACACCGTTGCGGCTGGCCAGCACATCACCCGTTGCACTGTCTATCGCACAAAGCACTTGCGGCATCTCATCAAAGTTCATCTCATCAAACGCACGTTTCTCAGTATAGAGAATCTTGCTGTCTGAATGGTTCACCAGACGCTGTGTATCGGCCGGAGTAAAGGCGTTGTACAGTTGTACAGCAACATAACCCTTGCTTACGGCAGCCATAAAGACCGATGCTCCCAGAGCGCAACTCTTGGTATTGATGGCTATCTTGTCACTGGGCTTGAGACCGGCTTTCTTCCAGATGATGTCTAAGGTATATATGCGCTCTGCAAGTTCGCGGTAAGTAATGGTTGATTTGCGGAAATCACTCAGTGCCGGACGATCCCAGCAATCTTTTACTGCACCCTCAAAGAGGCGAATGAAATTGTCTATTGTCAACATTGAAATGTAGTATTAATTTGACGCGAAGGTAAGATAATAAATGTCACATGTGCAAAAGGGGACTGTCCCCATTTGTACTTGTACCCAGTGTGCCGTCAGCAGACTGGTATATTAAGTAGGCCTGGATTTCAGGGTGGCGGGCGCAGAGAGCCCGGGCGCTGTCCAGCCCCATCACCATCATTGAGGTGGCCAGGGCATCGGCCGTAGCGCAATCGGCGGCAAAGACCGTGGCCGATAGCAGACTGTGGCTCACGGGCATGCAGGTATGCGGGTCAATGGTGTGGGCGTACTTGCGTCCGTCCTTCATGTAGAAATTGCGGTAGTTGCCCGATGTGGCCATTGCTATATCTGTAACAGGTATCACGGTCTGCAGTTCATTGTTTACCGAGAGTGAATCATCAACCGGCTTGCTTATTCCTATGTTCCATAACTTGCCTTTGGGATTGTGCCCGCTGACAACAATCTCACCGCCAATTTCCACCATAAAGTCATTGATGCCTTTGGAACGGAACATATCGGCCACCATATCACTGCCGAATCCCTTGGCAATGGCGCTGCAATCCAGCATGATGCGCGGATCATCCTTGGTAATAAGGCCGTCCTGTTCATGAATCTTCTTATAGCCGGTTATCTCTTTCAGACTGTCAATGGTGGACTGTTTTATGTTTTCAGCGTGCTTGAATCCGAATCCCCATGCGTTGACCGCCGGAGCAACGGTTATATCAAAAGCTCCATCGGTCCAGTCAGAGATTTCCATTGCGCGGCGGAATACTTTCAGAAAGATTTGGTCTTCAACCTGCATGCCCCCGGAATTATTAACCTGTGATATGGTTGACTCCGGGTTGAACATGGAGAGTGCGCTGTCCACAAGTGCCAGAGTATGTTCAATATCCGGTTGCAGATCATCATTATAAAGGTAGGTTGTATTGTAGTGCGTACCGAATACCAGTCCTTGTGCGGTGCGATACTCCGGGTTCGCGGTTTGCCTGCTCTTGGAGAGTATCAGAATTGTACCGATTATCAGGAATGCCAGAAAGGGGTAATGCCACTTTTTCATCACGCAGCAAGATGTTCAATGAGTATCTTTGTTCCTATGACAATCAGAATAATACCGGCAAGAATTTCAACGGGGAAACCAATCTTTTTGCCAACATAAGCACCAATTACAAATCCGAATACTGAAAACAGGAATGATCCGGCTCCAATAATGATTATGGGTAAAATGATACTTGACAAGGTGGTGTAT
Organism: Bacteroidaceae bacterium; assembly: GCA_017551925.1. Lineage (GTDB taxonomy): Bacteria > Bacteroidota > Bacteroidia > Bacteroidales > Bacteroidaceae > Colenecus. The sequence goes on from JAFZKA010000013.1 coordinate 4,329, forward strand.
CCGGTACATCCGAAAGAGAGTCCTATGGCAAGGGCGTCAATGCTTGTAGCAATTGCCATTGTAATAGTGGTTGAGAATTTTGAGGGATCAAAAGACTTCTCTTTTTCATCAGATTTGAGACCGCCCAGAATCATGCGTATGCCCAGAAAACAGAGCAAGCCAAAGGCAATCCAGTGATCCCAACGCTCAAGGGCATCGCTGAAGAAACTCATGCCTACCCAGCCTATAAGCGGCATCAGGCCTTGGAACAGACCGAACATGAGTGCGGTAATCAACATGGTCTTGGCTACGAGACGGCGCTGTATGAGCCCGCAGGTGATTGACACGGTAAAGCAGTCCATTGCCAAGGCAATGGAGAGCAGAATCAATTCAATTATCAGCATACGGATTGTCGGTTATTTGAGCTCTTTCTCAATCTTATAGTCATTGCGGTTCTGTGAACTGCGGCTTACCAGTTCAGCCAGGAATCCTGCCAGAAACATGAGTGTGCCCATAATCATACCGGTCAGAGCCAGATAGAAGTAGGGGTTGTCTGTTATAAGACTGGCTCGTATTCCATGTGATATGGCATAAAGTTTGGATGCGCCTATAACAATGATTGCAATGAAGCACAATACAAACATTACAGAGCCCCACAAACCAAAGAAATGCATGGGCTGCTTGCCAAAGCGGTTCAGGAACCAGAGTGACATGAGGTCCAGATAACCGTTTACAAAGCGGTCCAGTCCGAACTTGGTGGTACCGTATTTGCGTGCCTGATGATGAACCACTTTTTCACCAATCTTGCCGAATCCGGCATTCTTGGCCAGGAAAGGAATGTAACGGTGCATCTCACCGTAAACCTCAATGTTCTTGACTACGTCACGGCGGTATGCCTTGAGACCGCAGTTCATGTCATGCAGACTCAATCCTGTAACCTTACGTGCGGTCCAATTGTATATCTTTGACGGAATGTTCTTGCTCAACTTGCCGTCATAGCGTTTCTTTTTCCAGCCCGACACCAGGTCAAAGCCATCCTCACGAATCATCCGAACCATCTCGGGAACCTCATCTGGGCTGTCCTGAAGGTCAGCATCCATGGTGACAACGATATCACCCTGAGCCATATCGAATCCGCAGAACAGGGCGGGGGACTTGCCGTAGTTGCGACGGAACTTGATTCCCTTAACTATTTCAGGATTATCGGCACGAAGGCCTTCAATAATATCCCAAGAGCCATCGGTACTGCCGTCATCGACAAAAATAACCTCGTAACTGAACTTGTTTTCAGTCATGACTCTTGATATCCAGGCGTAAAGCTCCGGAATTGATTCAGCCTCATTCAGAAGCGGTACTATGATTGAAAGGTCCATATCTTATTGTTTCAGTCTGATTCTTTTTGTTGTTATAAGTGCTATAATGAGCGACAAAATGTTGCCCCACATGAGTGATGTCTGTGCAAGTTGTTTGGTTACACCCGATGCCGGGAGTGAGCAGAACCATGTTACGGTCTGTTTAAGCAATTCCATTGTTGAATTGTATTGTTCAACCTGAACAGGGTCTGTCAAAGTTTGGGTAACCGAGTCTGATGATGAGATAATCACGTTTAAACGCTCCATCAAGCCTGCGGCAAATGCACCGTTGTCAATAAAACGCAGATAAAGGTATGCAACCATGCATGAAAGCATTGTGGCAAAAAGGAACGTCAGTACTGTAAGCATCCAGGATATAGGAAACGGAAAGAACGGCTTGCAGTTTGTATCACGGAAACGCTTTATAAGAAAAAAGGCGATTACCGGAATGCCCAGGAAAAGCGGCATAGCAATCAGAGAAAATGCTGCATACTTGACAGAAAGGGCTGTGAGTGCATATGCCAGAATGATGTATAATCCAAGATATGTTCCAAGTGTCATTGACACCTGAAACAGGTTTATCCTTATTATCTTGTTTTCGTTCTGTTCCTCCATGTCTGTTTGTTTCAGAAATGCAAATTTAGTCATTTCTTTTGAATGAGGATTGCAGTTTCAAATAAAAGCAGTATCTTCGCAGCGGGTAAGTCCTACACGGCCAGCTCCCTTCCAACCCTCCAGGGCTTGACGGCAGCAAAGGTAACTAGGTCGTAGCGGCGCGATGCAGATAGCTTACCCATCCCACAAGGAGACCAGAAATGGTCTCCTTTTTTTGTGGGATGGATAAGCGGTTCCTTTTTTAATTATCTTTGCGGAAACTATTACTAACTATTAAAAGGAATCTTATGGGAGAATCAAAGAGAGGAAATCTGTTTAAGCAGGAGGACTGGCTTGCAGTGTGGATTGGTTTTATTGTTATTGCAGTGGGTTGCGTGGCAGTTCTTACAGGCTGGTTTGATTTCTCTGCAATGAAGTTCAGCACATGGTCATTAGGTGAGGAAGGTGCTACAAAGGCTGTCGCTTTGGGCGCACAGTTGGGACAATGGGTGTTCTGGCGCAAACTTATTGTAACGGTGCTGGTTCTTGGTACGCTTTTCACAGTTGGCATTAAACTGCAGGGTGAGAAGGTGAGCAAATACATTCCCGCATTTCTGGTTCTTTTCATCATAGCCATATTTGTCCGTCTGGTAAGTGCGGAATTCACTCTTAACAGATATCTGGAGTGGGCATTCTGGGCTCTCCTGATAGGTCTGCTCATATCAAATACAGTAGGTACACCTGAGTGGCTTAAACCCGCTATCCGGACCGAGTACTACATCAAGACAGGTTTGGTTATAATGGGTTTCTCAGTGCTGTTCAGCAACATAGCAAAGTTCGGTCTGTACGGCTTGGGCATAGCATGGATAGTGACTCCCATTGTAATCATATTCATGTGGTGGTTCGGAACCCGTGTTCTCAAGATAGGCAACAAGCCTTTGATTATCACCATGGCATCGGCTACATCGGTCTGCGGTACAAGTGCCGCAATTGCAACAGGTGCAGCAGCCCGTGCCAAGAAGGAGGACCTTTCACTGGCTATTTCAATCTCCATCATATTTACAATCCTGATGATGGTGTTTGAGCCGATGATTATCCGTGCGTGCGGCATGAATGAACTTATGGGCGGTGCGCTTATAGGCGGTACGGTTGATTCAACAGGTGCTGTGGTACTGGCTGGTAATGCTCTTGGCGCTGAGGCTGAGCAGGCTGCAGTGCTTGTAAAGTCAATCCAGAATATTCTGATAGGCTTCATTGCATTCTTTGTGGCTATATTCTTTGCTACCCGCGTGGACCGCACTGCCGGCAAGAGTGTTGGGGCAGGTGAGATATGGAACCGATTCCCCAAGTTCATTATAGGCTTTTTCGTGGCATCACTGGTGGCATCGTTCATTGTTCAGCCTCTGGCCGGAGGCGCTCAGGTTAAGGCTATCAACAGCGTTCTTGACCAGTATAAGAACTGGGCGTTTGTGCTTGCATTTACCAGCATAGGCCTGGATACCAATTTCAAGCAATTAGCTAAGCAGATGCAGGGCGGTAAGGTGCTGTGGCTGTATGTTGTAGGCCAGGTATTCAATATCGTTCTCACACTGCTGGCCGTATGGCTGCTGCTCTCTGGCGTGCTGTTCCAGGTACCCGTGCTTGATACATTCAAATAATGTCGCGCAAGGCTAAAATATACAGGGTGATTACAATCGCAGTGGTTGTAATCACCCTTGTTTTGGTCCTTTACATAATCCTGACTCAAAAAGGCCTGGTTTCTGAGTATGATTTCGGTGCCGGAGCCTATTACTATGCCGATATCCCCGCCGATGAGTATCAGGAGATAGATCCTGACGGTGCATATCAATCGTCAGTTCCTCAATGGATATACTACGTTCTCTTCCTGTCCTGGGGCTGGTTGATGTGGCGCCTTTGGTGCCGTATCTCAAAATGATATTATAAACGAGTAGGACATTGGCTTGTTTGCATCAATGGTGTAGTGGTCCAGAGTGCGTCCTCCCCAGGTGTTGATTCCTCCCACACCGTGAATGTTCAGGTCTATGTTCAGGTTAATGAACTCTCCGTGCTTAAGCTGGTAATGGTGTGCGGCGGTGAGGTCCTCCTCGTCATAATCCCAGGCGCGTATGCAGAGCGGCTGGCAACCTGTAATTGTGAGAGTGTGTTTCATATCACCTGATGATAGCTTGAATTCACGAACATCACAACGGTTGCCGTTATCCTGTGGCTTTATGTAATCTGTTCTGAACTCGCTAAGAGACATGACGTACTGGCCGAGGTGTGCTGACAGTTTGCGGTCGGGATAGTTCTCCCACGGGCCACGTCCGTACCAGATTATGTTTTCATAATCAGGCTTTACGCGCATTCTCATGCCGAATTTGGGCATAAGCGGAATGTTAGTTGCCGTAGGATTGTAGTTGGCATCTACTTTGATCTTGCCTTCATTGTTGATGGTATATGACAGGGTATAATCCGCGCCTACCGGTAAGGTCATAGCTATTGTGATGCAAACGTTACCGTTCTCAATCTTCCAGTCAAATGATTTGATCGTGCGCTCTGCGGCGGCATTTCGCCAGGCACCCAGGCGGCGCTCGTAGTTGTTGGCGGCCTGGTTGTCATTGACCGGTTTCCAGAAATAGGGTTCCAGCGGTGCCGCAAGCAGCTCATTGCCATCGGCATCAGTCCAGCTTGTAAGCGCTCCGTTGTAGTCAATAGTCATTGCACCTTTCCCGGTTTGTATAGTGAGTGTTTCACCTTCATTCAGAATGTTTTTAG
>JAFZKA010000014.1 GCA_017551925.1 Bacteroidaceae bacterium
GTAAAGAGCCCTTTTTTCAATAAAACATCCCTCTGAGAATCGGATATAACATAGAAAACCGATAAACTCAGAGGGATGCTCAAATAAACCATCCTCAAAGGCTTATAAAAATTACACCTTTTTCAGTGGCCTCTTCACAAGCCCACGGGCGGCCATGGTTTCCTATACCTATACCCCTAAATGTCCGCAGAAGGAACCATCCATATTACATTAGCCCAGGAACTTGCCGCGGTTCTGGAGGCCCAACAACCCTGACATCAGGAATATGATGCCTGCCACTACCATCATGATACGGTTCTTGAGCAGTATGACACCCCATATGGCGGCATTGATGTTTTCAGGCTCCTCATACGGATTAATTGTTACATCCCATACCTTGTTTTCAACAAGCGGAACATTTCCAAGTATCAGAGCCAATATCACCGTGAGCACAGAGAGTACGGCGGCGGCATTTCCGTTGCGTATAAGCGTGGAGTACAGGAAAGCCATATTGCCGAACAGCATTACGGGAATCATAAGTTGCGCCGCCATCAGGAACGGTGCTACCGGATATAGCAGGATTCGCGCCAGAAAAGCGTAAACCACCAGAATAAGGTAAACCTCAACGTAGATCATAAACAGCCTGAACAGCCATACCTTGTACATATAGTTGGGAATACCGAACAAAAGTTCCAGTATACGATGGTCGGCATCATTCTGGATTCCGAAGCATGACGGATAGAACACCAGCAGTAGTCCGGGTATGATAAGTTGACTATATACCATGCCATGACTCAAGGTTGTGCCCCGTGATGCAGCACTGAACATCAGGAAAAAGAACAGAACCAGGCCCACAAGAAGGAACCATATGAACTTGCCGGCAAAGATTATCCTCATGTTGTACATACACAACTTTCCGAAAGATTTTGTAGTCTGTAATACTGACATAGTTCAACTTGGTTTAAAGGTTTTTTAATAGGCACAGGTATGCATCCTCAAGGTTAGGTTCAGCAAGCTCAGCACCAGGCCACGGACATGTGGGTGATATGTAACGCACCTTTATCTTGTCACCGTCCTGAATGTGGTTGGCAATCAGTTTCTCGTCAAGTTCATCCAGATGAGATGCCTCAATGTCAAACAGCCATACCTTGTCCTTAGCCAGTTTAACCATATCGTTGGGCTCTCCAAAGTACTTGAGCGAGCCCCTCTCTATCACCACAACCTGGTTACATGAACTTGCTATATCCTCAATGATATGGGTTGAGAATATCACAATACGGTCACGGCTCAACTCTACCAGCAGGTTGCGGAACCTGATACGCTCACGGGGGTCAAGACCGGCAGTAGGCTCATCGACCACAAGGATGCGCGGCAGGTTAAGCAGGATAAGCGCAATACCTATTCTCTGCTTCATACCGCCCGAGAATGAACCTATCTCAGAGTTCCTCTGCTCAAACATATGTACCGATGTGAGCACATACTCCAACCTTTCCTTACGTACCTTCTCATCGGTAATACCCTTAAGTATTGCCTGATAATCCAGGAAATCCCATGCACTCATGGACTCGTACATACCGAACTCCTGAGGCAGGAATCCTATAAGGCTCTGCAGTTCCTCCCTGTACTTGAGGGTATCCATGCCGTTGATGAACACCGTTCCGTAACTCTGGCGCAGGATACCGGTCACAATACGCATGAACGTGGATTTACCGGCTCCATTGGGGCCCAGCAGACCGAACATACCGCTGTGTATCTCAAAAGACACACCACGCAGGGCCTTGAACGGTTTCTTGCGCTTGCCTATTATAGGAATGCTCTTTACAAACAGGAACCATGCCCGCCTCAAACGGGCAGTCTCACCATCCAGACGCTCCACGTTAATGTTGTTGTCATAGAGGTAATCTGATGTCTTGCGGATAAAGAGTCCCAGCACCCAGACTACAGCGATGAACACCATGAATCCCTTGCTCTCAATGCGGGTGTTCAGGAACAGCATGGTACAAGCGGGCAATACCCAATAGAGTATTTTCCTGAGTAAAGCCGCTACCCGTGCACCACTCTTGGATTTGAATGAGACATATTCAAGAATAGCCTTGATGATATGGTTTAGGCCGGCAAGCGTGATGATGGTGGTAAGCAGTATCCAGAACTCCTTCTCAAAATACCATCCTGCAAGATAGCCCGTATATCCGAACACCACGACCTGCCATAAAAGGCTTACAAAATCCTTGGCGTGATGGAAACTGCGCGCCAGCCCCAAACGGCGGCGTATGTTGAGCCCGCTGCGCCACTGACGCAGGAACAGACTGTACCAGTCATATACCTTGACCAGGTTACGCACCTCAATCACAATCGGCTCATCAGGTTTGACAATATCCTTGCGGGCAATCCTGACTGAACTCTTTATGAAATATGTCACTCCGGGAACGGCAAGACACAGAACAATTATGTAAAGAAGTATCTTGAACACTCCGCTCACGGTAGTGAATATCACCAGCAGGCCAACTCCGAACAGTATTGCATGCAGTACATGGGTGTAGCGTCCCAGTCCCTTATACCATGCCCTCATATTCTCAAACGATATATAGAGCGTGGGGATAAGCAGCAGAGTAAGTATGGCCGAGAAAGCCAGACCGCCTATAACCGTCAATGCAAACGGAGCGCCAATGGCACCTGCATACTCATTGTCACCCATAGCCATGGGGATAAGCGTGACTATGGTGGTGATTGTGGTTATAAAGATAGGTCTGAGTCGGGAGTATCCGCTGGTCATGATTGCACGCATACGGCCGTATCCTCTCCTACGCAAAGTAGATGAGTAGTCTATCAGTATGATACCGTTGTTTACCACAACACCCAGCAGAATCAGGAATCCGGTCAGGGTATTGGCGTTCATCAGACTGTTACCGGACAGCAGCAGAGCCAGCAATGAACCTATGGCGGCAAGCGGTATGGAGAACAGCAGAACCAGAGGCGTTGTGAGTGACTCAAATGATGAAGCCAATATCATGAATATAAGTATGATAGCCGCCAGTATCAGGAACTTGAACTCACTGGTGGAGTCATCGCCGCGCTGCACCTCAAGAGCCAGTCCCGACGGGAGATTGTAATTGGCAATTATATCGTCAATCTGATCATGATAGTCATCAAGTACATCCTTGGGCAGGTCCTCACTCTGTGATATCGAGTATGTAACGTTCACGCGGCGGTCACGGTTTACGCGACGTACCTCCGACGGTCCACGGCTGAGACGGATATTGGCTATCTGCTGCAACTCATGGGTTCCGCCGTTTGCATCGGTCACGATTACACGGCGCAAGTCATCCATGGTCTTCTCCCAGCGACCCATCTCCTCTTCTTCCTCAGTCAGGTCATCCATTATCACTATATCATACTCATCGGTTCCCACCTTGAAACTGGCTCCGGTACTGGTGGAACGGTTCAGGGAATTCAAGGCTGACGTTATGGCCTGGTTTGTGATATTGTATGATGCAAGTGCCACAGGATCAAAGGTAAGTTGCACCTCACGGCGGCCACCGGGATTGTCAACCCTCACGTCACGCACAAACTCCAATTGTTCCAGATAATATCTCAGGTTATTGGATACTATGCGCATGGTTTCGGTATCAGAGCCCTTTACCACTATTCTCTCAGTGTTGTCACCCACACCCAGAACGCTCATGAAGCGCGTGAGTGAACTCAAGCCCGATGCGCTCTGGTTTCCGCGGGCATACCCCGGTGTAACGCGTACGTCTATGTCATTCTCCAGGGCAAGTTCATCGCTGAGTTGTTCTACAAGTTGGCTTATGGTCACACCGCCTTTCTTGTTATAGCCCTCCTGGAGAGTGACAGTTATTGATGCCTGTTCTTCCTGAATACGGCTTATGACATCCTTCTTGTAGATAAGGCTGTCCAGACGGCCCTCAAGTGTGGCTGTCGCCTCATCGGTATCATCAATAGTGCTGCCGGTAGGCATTGTGATGTTCACGTTTATCCTGTCACTGTCCACCTGACGGTTCTGACCGGTATTGCGTGACAGAGCGAATATGAATGCTATGACCAGAACTGCCACCGCTGTGCCCACTGTCGGTCCCGGCTTGCGCAAAGCAGTCTTGAGCAACGTGGAGTACATCTGCAGCGGACGGTCATGGATTGACATCTTCTTGAAAAACACACTGTTGCCGCCTCCACCCCATTCCATCATGGCTGCAGTAGCCATAGGTATGAATGTTACTGCGACCATAAGTGAGAATATCAGTGTCGATATGATTGAAAAGCCGATGTTCCGACCCAGGAGTTTTATCATAGGCTCATCTGAGAACACGAACGGCAGGAACACTGTTACGGTGGTAAGCGTGGACGCAATAAGGGCCTTGCGAACCTCCTTCACACCCTGCAGCGCCGCCAGTCGGGGCGGCATACCCATAGAGGCCAGACGGTATATATTCTCAAGCACCACTATACTGCTGTCAAGCAACATACCTATTGCCAACGCCATGCCTATCAGGGTCAGCGTGTTTATGGAAATGTTTGCAGCGTAGAATACGTTGAACGCCGATAATATGGATACCGGTATTGACAACGCAATAAAGAACACAAGGCTCAGGTTGCGCAAAAAGAACCACAGCACCAGAATAGCCAGAATACCGCCTATAAGTGCAAGTTTTACTATCTGCGATATGTTGTTGCTTATCTGGTCGGCCGAATTGGACTGCACCACAAGTTGAAGGTCCTGGGCAGCAACCTCACGGTTCACCTCATCAATGCGCTTAAGTGTTCTCTGTGACAGGCTGAGAAGGTTCTCGCCTGACCCGTTGACAAGAGATACAGAAATGGCATCCATGCCGTTGACACGGCTTATGGTTGTCTCCTCCTTATAGTCAAAGAATACTGTGGCTACATTCTTAAGATACACAGGGCCCTGTGCAACCACCAGGTTCTCCACCTGCGACACATCATCATAGTTGGCGTCAAGCTGCACGTAGTACTTACGGTCAGGCTCGTTTATGTAACCCAGGAACGTGCGTTCCTGATTATACTGGTTAAGTGCCTGGCTTATCTGCGAGTTGGAAATGTGCAATGCCTGCATGGCCTCCGGGTTGGAACGTATCTCGATTGACTTGACACGACCGCCATAGACCGTCACACCGGCTATGCCGTCTATACTCTCCAACCGCGGAACCACATCCTTATCGACAATAGCCCTCAAGCGGTCAACACCGCCCGATCCGCGGACCTGGAGTGACATGAACTGGTTGCTTATGCCGTTCACATTAGCCTGCTGGACGTTCACCGTGACATCGGATGGAAAATCAGACCTTATGGAACTGATTTTCTCCTGCAACTTGACCGTAGTCATCTTGATATTGGTGCCGCGCTTGAAATCAACCCTAATGGAACCCTGGCGGCCCGACACAGTCGATTCCATGTTCTCAACACCACCCACAGCGCTTATGGCTCCCTCGAGTGGAATCACCACCTGCTGCTCCATGTAAGACGGAGTAAGGTCATTTCTGGAATTGGCCGTAATATACAACTGGGGCAGTTCCGTATTGGGCAGCAACTCTATCGGCAACTGCTTGTACGAGAAATATCCCAGCAGCGTCATTGCCACCAGAAGCATGCAGATAGTGACTCTTCGGTCTATAAATGACTTGTTGGAACCGTTCATTTTCCAGTTATCCTTATTTTGGCGCTTTCAAATACATAATATACACACGGTATCACCACCAGACTGAGCAGAGTTGAAGTGACAAGACCGCCTATCACGGCAATGGCCATGGGTGAACTCAATGATGAACCTTCACCCAGTCCCAAAGCCATAGGCACGAGCGCCAGGATGGTAGTAAGACTGGTCATGAGAATAGGACGGATACGCTGCTGTCCTGCCTCTGCAATGGCGTCGGTAAGACTCAGACCGGAATCCTTGAGTTGTCCTATGCGGTCCACCAGGATTATTGAGTTGTTGACCGCTATACCGGCCAGCATCACCATTCCTATAATACCCATTATATTTACCGTTATGCCCGTTATCAGGAACATAAGTATCGCGCCCACCAGAGCCAGAGGAATGGTAAGCAGGATGGTGAACGGATGCAGAAGTGATTCAAACTGCGATGCCATCACCATATATACCAGCACTATTGAAAGCAACAGAGCCAGCATAAGGCTGTTCATTGATTCTGCGCGGCGCTCCTCTTCACCTGTTACGGTTATGGAGTAGTTCTGCGGCAGTTCAATGCCTGACACGGCGTTCCTGACCCTTTGGGCGGCCTTGTCGAGAGATACAGACTCATCTATATCGGCCGTGACGCGTGTCACCCTGTTCTGGTTGATACGGTAAATCTCTTTTGGAGCGGTACTCTCGCTTATCTGAGCCAGTTCAATAAGGCGGTAATCCTTCTGGCCTGACGTTATGACCATATTGTTCAAGTCTGACAGTGACACACCCGGAACCTTGATGGATATATCCCTCATATCACCCTTGTAATCCATCTGTCCGGCTTCACGTCCGGCCAGATGTTGCTGTATCTGGGTGATAATGGTGGATACGTTGATATTGTTCATACCGGCCAGTGCACGGTCCACCGTTATAATAATCTCAGGGGCACCTCCTGCCAGTGAACTCTCCACATTATACAGACAGTCAATTGAATCGACCGATGCCTTGACCTGAGCGGTAAGGGCGGCCAACAGGTCCAGATCCTCACCCTTGACCTCCACTACGAGCGGAGCGTCTTCAGTACCCATCATGGAATTCAGAGAGTTGTCATCCTGAGTGAATGAAAGTTCCATACCCTCAACTCCGTCTATATAGGCAGAAAGCATCTCGGTAAGAACATCGGGAGTAACAGCCGACGCCTTGGAGAGTTGTATCTTCATGGTTGCAGTGTTCTCTCCCTCAAAATCCAGGTTCTGAGCAGAAGCGCCGGGCCCTACATGCGTGTAAATGACACACTCCGGATCCTGCGTCAGGTCAAACACCATATTCTCCAGGCTCTCAAGTGTTGACGAAGTACGTTCCAGATTGGTTCCCTCGGCCATACGGACCTTGACATTTATGGTGTTGTCCTCAGTTTTGGGCATGAATTCGGTGCCCACATACGGCAGCAGGAGAACTGTGCCGGCCACCAGAATCAATGAGCATACGATTACCCACCAGCGCTTGTTTACAAGCCTCTTAAGGAATGAGGCATAACCCTTGATGTTAACAGAACTGAAGTTCTTGAGAGGAACAGCCTTCTTGCGCGAGAAAATACGCTCATACAGCGTAGGTATCACAAGGATAGCCACAAAGAGTGATGAGAGCAGTGAGAATGTCACGGTCCAAGCCTCGTCCTTGAACAGTTCGCCGGTAGCACCGTGCAGATATACGATAGGCAGGAACACCACAATGGTTGTAAGTGTTGATGCCGATACGGCGCCACCCACCTCGGATGTACCGGTAATAGCGGCTTCACGCACTGAAAGACCGCGTTCCTGATTCCTGAATATGCTCTCAATTACCACAATGGCATTATCCACCAGCATTCCCGCACCCAACGCCAATCCACCTAGCGTAAGTATGTTTATGGTCAGGCCGCTGAAGAACATCAGGTTGAATGTGGCTATTATGGAAACAGGTATTGAAACTGCAACGATAAGGGTTGTCCCCACCCTGCGCAGGAATACAAATAATACAATCACAGCCAGCAAAACACCCAACAGGGCGCTGTTCTTAACCTCGCCTATAGAACTGTTTATGAATGTCGCCTGGTCACTTATCACAATAAAGTCATATCCAGGCAATGATTTACGTATCTTGCTGAGGCTTGTCTTTATACCTTCAACAGCCTTGACTGTATTGTAGTCCATCTCCTTGAACACCGATATGCCTATGCTCCGGTTGCCGTTCACCCTCACGATATTCTCAGGGTCACGGTTTTCAAAGTGAATGGTTGCCACGTCACGCAGGTATATGGGTGCCATACTGGCCGACTCAAACTCGCCCACCTGTCCCGGTGCACTCTCCGTATTTCTGTAACCCACAATGATATTGCCGAATGCGGTTTCATCGGTCAGTGTATTCGAGCCGGTTACAAGATACTGGAAGCCCTGTTCGGATATCCTGCCTCCGGATACCCTCTGGTTGCTCTCCTGGATACGTGACGATATGTTGTCAACGGTTATCCCGAAAGCCTGCAGTTTATAAGGATCAGCATCAATCACCAGATTGGTGAACTCGTCGCCGGCTAGTGAAACATCGGCCACGCCCTCAACCCTCATCAGTTCATTGCACACATATGAGTCTGCCACCTTTCGCAACTCGGCCATATCGGTTATGTCCGGATTTGAAAAACCCAGAATCATTATGGGCGAAGTGGTAGGATCCTTCTGTGAGATTCTGAGGTCTGTCACACGACTGTCCTGGCTGAAACTGCTCATGGCCTTCTCCAGATCCAGGAACGCCTCATCCATATTCTTACGCCATGAGTATTCCACCGTTATGCGGGCTGTACCCACTTTTACCACCGAAGAGACATTGCGCACGTCACTCTGACGGGCAATCTGAGACTCCATGCTCCTAATGAACTGTTTCTCAATCTCTTCAGGCGGACGCTCACCCGCGTCCAGTTCGACAAACAGACGTGGACTGTTCATACTTGGCAGCAACTCCACGCTCAGCCTGTCATATGATATTTTTCCGAGCAGCAGGATAGCCAGCACCGCCATAGTGACAGTAACCGGGTTTCTGACAGCCCAACTAACCAATCTTTTCATCCTTTCAAGTTTATCTCTGGATCTTTACCTTTGAACCGTCTCTCAGGGTCTCAAAACCACGTACTATCAACTGGTCGTCCTTTTCAAGGCCACCAAGCACCTCGACGCTGTTTTTCTCTTCAAGTCCAAGCCTGATCTGCTTTGCCCTGGCTATGCCCTGGTCAACTACGAACACGATACGTCTGTTGCGCTCGTTGCGGACAATGTTCTTGGGTATAACAATAGTTGAACTGTGACTCTCGGTAACGATGTCCGCCTTGACGAACATACCCGGTCTTATGAGCAGGTTCTTGTTGTCAATGACAAGTTTCCCCTTGAATGTACGGGTCTCTGCACTGATAGCCGGAGAGAGTTCTGTAACCTCACCAATGATAGTGTCATTTGGAAGGGTGTAATGGGTTATGTATGCCTTCTGACCCACCTTCACCTCGTTGATGGCACTCTCCGGCAGGTTAATCTCCAGCAACATTGAACTGTAGTCCATAATGGTAACCACCGAGGTACCGCTGTTTACTTTGGCTTCGGCCGAGAAATGCGGCAGATTCACTATCACACCGTCAAACGGAGCACGGATGTTCATCTTCTCCAGATTCATCTCGGCATTCTCATAATCCAGACGGGAGTTCATGATCTTAATATCCGAGTTCTTGACCTCAGTCAGCGTAGCGCCACCCTTTTCATAGAGTGACTTGGTCTTGACCTGCTCCTGCTCAGCCAACTCCAGGTTCAGACGCTTGGTCTCAATAGAGATGCCATTCTCATATGACTTGTCCTCTATACGTACTATAAGCGCGCCTTTACGTACTTTGTCACCCAGTTTGTAGGGCTTTCCCGTTGCAGGGTTTTTCTGAAGATGATACTTGCCGGCCATCTCGGTTGACAGTTCAGCCTCGGCGTTTGACACAGCCGTGCTGTTTGTCGTGAAGATCCTGCTTACAGAACCGTAGGTTATATCAGATACCGATACAGGTGTAGGTATCTCATTACGGTTCATCTGGTTCTCTTGCCTGCACCCTGCCATGATGAGAGTGAGTACAGTCAGTGTTAGTGCGCTGATTTCTGTTTTCATATGCTGTATCTTTTTCATTATTTCTTCTTTTTGTCAGTACTCTGTTCATATGTAATGGGAACCACGGGTTCACCCTTCTCAAAGTCATACAGGGTCAGGATCTTGATATTAAGAAGTTGCACCTTGTAATTGATGATAGCCTGTGTGAATGACATCTTGCTGTTTGAAAGCTGGTTCTGGAACTGGTTCATCTGAAGTCCGGTCAACTCGCCGTTGCGGTAACGCTCCTCATTAAGGTCATATGTAAGTTGGGCGTTTCGCTGGCTCTGCTCGGCTATTGAAATCTGCCCAACCAGATTATCCAGGCTACGGCAGGTGCTGCGTACATTCATCTCTATGCTTTTGAGTTCCTCTTCGGCGCTCAATTCAAACATCTCCCTTTCAATCTCGGCAGCCTTTATACGAGCCTTTCTGGCACCCCAGTCAAAGAGCGGAACGCTGAATGAAATTGCCACACGCGGGTTGTTGGTAGGATTGTCATAGACATGGTTGAACTCCGAATTATCACCCATGATACCGAGTGAAAGGGATATATTGCCGCTGAAACTGTCATTATCCTTGACCTGTACCATTGACATCTCCTGCTGTTCCCTTGATATCTGACGCTGTCTGAGTTCAAGCCTGGATGACATGGCACTCTCCAGAGCCTTATCAGGATCCACATATACCGGCTCCGCCTCAATATCGCAAACCACTATTATATCCTCATCAAGAGGTATGCCCAAAACCTGCTTGAAATTGTCCTTGGCATTCTCCAGGCTAACCCTCTGATTCTCAAGACTGGAACGGGACTGGGCCAGGTTGAGTTCGGCCTGGTAGTATTCGTCTTTTGTAGTGAGGTCAGCCTCAACCTTGTCCTTTATTATGTTGAAGTTCCTCTCGGCATTCTCCAGTTCCGACTCGCTTATCTCAAGGTTCTGCTGTGACATGAACAGGCTGTAGAACTGGCTGGTTATGTTACGCTCCACGTTGAGCCTCTGCAGGGCATAACTTATGCGGGCGTTCTCATAGTTCATCTCTATCTGACGCATATTCATCTTGGTCCTGTTATAAGTGAAAATCGGTTGTGTCAGACTCAGGTAAAGACGGTTACTGAACGCACGGTTGCTGTTGGTGGTACCTCCTATGGTTGATTCGTTGTTCTGCCATGACAGGCTGTTGTTGAGTGACAGCGTGGCATCGGTCCAAATAATGGGCTGCGATATGCTGAACGTACCTGACGATGAGAGCGAACGGTTTGTGTACCAGTCAGAGTAACGGCTGTCGAACTGACGCGACTGGGAGTATGAGAACGGCTCCAGGTTAAGCGAGAACCTTGATTTCAATGATGCCCTCTGGGCTATAAGATTCTGCTCGTAACGTTCCATGCTCAAACGCGAGTTTATCAGATCAGGATTATGCTCGGCGCTGTACTCCAGGGCCTGCTCCATGGTCAGGACAATCTGCGCCCCGGCTCCGGTCTCAAAGGCCGTTGCCGAAGCCAGCGCAAGAAATGCCGTAACTAATAGTTTCTTCTTTGTCATATTATTTGTATTTATTTTCTTCGTCCTAATTCCCATTTTCTCTTTTAACCAGTCTCACGGCATCGGCCACAATCACCCTTATGCCCGACCTGTTGTTAAGTGTAACCTTAACCGTATCAGCCTCAAACCTGAATGAACCCAGAAGGTTCCAGCCATCCTCGGCACGCAACATATTCATTGACACATGGTCACTCGTGTTGAACTGTCCTATCTCAAAGTTGTAGTCATTGGTCACCCTGCGGCCGTTGTTGTTATTGTTGTTCCAGTTGTTATTGTTGTTCCACCTGCGATTACGGTTGTTGTTTTCATACATTGCAGATGCTACGTAGTAATACACGTCATATACTCCCGCAGCCTCCAACGGAATGCTCCACCTGGCATACTGCGAACCGTCACCCGGCGATATCAGATACGCTGAACGTATATAGTCACCGTAAAGGTTCTGGTCAGTCACCAGGGTCCACTGGCTGTAAGTGCGCCAATCAGAGAAGCCCTCATACACGAACTCGTTGTTCTTCTCCCTTGACTTGTCTATCCATTTTGACAGATAACCGGTTCTGAGCGGCCTGGAAAGCGAGAAGAGTTCACTGTTCTCATTATCCACGATTATCTCGCCAGGAAGCGTGTTATCCACTCCACCGCGTACAGAATAAACTCCCTCGGGAGTAAGGTCTGTACCTGTATATGAGTTCCAGTCCGAGTTGTTCAGGTTAATATCATGCGGCAGATTTGATGAAAGCATGGTGTTGATCCTTATAATACTGGGAGAATTGAACCAGTGTGTCACAATCCTGCGGGTTTCATGCGGGTTCACGCCAACCATAATGCTTGTAGGCTTGTCCTCATCACCGGCATTCTCAATCTCATAGAAAACAAACTCCACATTGACAAATCCCGGATTGTCAGATATGTTCTCTAACGTAACCTCGGCCTGATAGATGTCGGCAGTATCGGTAGTGACCGTGGTTATCTGCGGAGTTCCTATCTTGTAGCAGGCCAGCCGGGTTTGTTCACTCCAAGCCTCTATCTTGTCCTGCAGGCTTATTCCCGAATAACTCTGTATCCAGTCAAGGATTGAATCAAACGATACATTTTCAAATTCCTTCTCCCTTGTCTTGGCAGACATGGAATCAACCATTGACTCATGACCCATAGCCACCGATATCGGAGCAAAGAAGTCCTTTGTCTTCAGCGCAAGTGCATTATCGGCCAAATCCTCCCATTCCGGATCAGACATGATACGATCAAAATCATATTTTCCCATCAGTATCAGGGCCTTCTCGTCCTCAGACAGACCGTTCATCCGCCTCATCCATGCATTTCCGTTATTCTGGTTTGTAGTCGTCATCGTCTCCACCATCCTGTTTGCCATAGGCCAGTCCGATGAATAGACGTTATACCTGAAATTATAGAACAGAGGACGATAAAAGTATGGATTGTCCACCTGGGTCATTGTCCACTGCCCGTTCCTGCTGCTGCCGCTCGAAGTGCCTGACTGCATCATGAAAGAAAGGGAATTGTTCAGTATATTCACAAGGATCTCCTTTTCAGACATGTTGTTATTACGGCGGTTCCAGTTGTTCCGGCCGCTCCACATCCGTTTTGCGTTGCGGAACTGGAATACATTCATATCAAAACCCCTCTCATGAACCAGCGCCATCTCGGGCTGCAGTTGTTCATATGCCGATGTCCATACACGCCTGTATGATGTAAACTGTACAGGCACCTCCACTATCTGGAAGCGTTTGAACGGATAGGCCATATCGGCCTGATACTCCATATTCCTGCGCCTGTCACGGATAATGTATGGGATAGTATCGTAGATTGAGTCAAAAACCTCAAACTGATCGTCCCAACGGCCCAGTTCCCACACCGTATATTCGGTTGAGTCAACGGTTATTGACTTGGGATAGTAGTCACCTATCATAAGAGATACTGACGGCAGTGAGGACTCCGGTTTGAAAGTGAACCTGGTTGAGTCATCATTTGCTGTGCACAAACCCTGTGATATTGGTGTAAGGCCTGGATTGGGAGTCACATTGACAACAAAATCAGTGAAATATGACATCTGCCACTCGGGACTCTGGTCACTGTATGCCACTCCCGGACGAGGATACCAGTAACTTTCAGGTGTAAGCATGGTAAAGTCCCTGTCCTGGAACAGATAACGCTTACCCACGTTCAGCATTGAGAGAGCCTTGACATTCTCAAGCATCTTTTCAGACGAAATATCCAGATAGCAGATACGGTCATCGGCCCGACCGCTGTAATCCATTACAATGTTGACGGGCTGGTCTTCAGGCAGTATCTTGTCAAATGAAAGTACAACAAGATGCATCAGACGTTCATATTCCATACCGTGACCGGGAGCGCTTATGCTGTTGACCCTGAACCCCGGATTGAGTGTGAATACCAGTTGTGAAGTGTTCTCCCTGGGACTTACCGTCATATCGGCTCTCACGCTAAGGGAATCGCCCATCTGTGTTACGGTAAGTTCGCATGACCGGGCTACAGCACCGCCTTTATGGACATATTCATTGTCCAATTTCACCATATCGGCCCTGTATCTCTCGTCAACCTTATACAGATGCACATGCCTGTATCCGGCATAAAGGCCTACTGCAATGAACAGCGCTGCGGCAATACGCCACGGAAGCAGACTGTATCTGGAGTTGGCAAGACGATGGAACAGCGACACGTCTGTAAAAATAAGCCCTATGCCAAGCAACAGATAGCACATTCTATGGTTTATGAGTCTGGGCAATCCGCTGAAACCCGCAACCACGGACTTGAGCATGGGCAGATTGAATCCGATATAATCAAACAGGTAATAGTACAGGCTGTCAATATAAAAAAGGGTCACGCCTATGTAAGCCAGCAGTATCACCATTGTGATAGCCTGGTTGTTCAATATCAGCATAAGGGTGGTTGACAGGCCCACTATGAATACAAGCGTGGGCACGCACAACAGCAGGAAATACCATATATAACTCAGGTAGTCCAATGCAAAGCCGAATTTGATAAGGCTCATAACCAACGCTATCAACGCCACCAGCACATCAAGGATGAAGAATACCTTAAGCGTAGCCCACATCTTGCCTATCAGATACTCTGCATTGCTGAGCGGACGGGTGTAGAAAACCTCCGACGTATCCAGTTGCTTATCGCGCTTAAGGTACTCCGATGCCAGGAACACCGAAACTACAGCCTGCCCCACGTTCATGACCAGCATGAACAGATAGGGAATGACTGACCTGTTGACCATCTGAGGTCGCTGATTGGGATCAAGTATGTATATGGAACCCACAATCACTGCAGCAAACAGTGCCAGAAAGGCAAAGACCTTGAAGAACCATCCACGGACAAGAAGTTTTGTCTCGTATTTGGAGACTATGCGTATGTTATATAATCCAAGCATCATCACTCCTTATCCCTTATTTCTGTAAAATAGACATATGCATGCTCCAGGTTGGGCGGATAACTGACCGCATCATATCCCGGCATGCTCTTTGCCACCACCTGGATATCCCATCCCAGACCATGAGGTATGGTTGAGATAACGGCATATTTCTGATTAATCTCGGCATACTGTTCATTGGTGACCTTAAGACGCCACACCTTGCCCTCGGTCTCCTTAAGCATTCCTGCAGGTGATCCCCTGAACATGACCCGACCCTGGTTGAGCATAGCCATTTCTGTACATGAACTTGATATGTCGCCGACTATATGTGTTGACAGTATTATTGTGGTATCCTTTGAACTGGCCTCACTGAGCAGGTTACGGAACCTTATGCGTTCCTCAGGGTCCAATCCGGTGGTAGGTTCATCAACCACCAGGACCAAAGGCTTGTGAATGAGAGCCTGAGCAATACCAAGACGTCTCTTCATACCACCTGAAAGATTCTGCGCATAACGGTCGCGGGCCTCATACAGGCCCACCTGCTCAAGCATAGCATCAACCGCCTTGCCTCGCTCTGCTGAATTTGTCATACCTGTAAGCGCCGCAGCGTATTCCAGGAATTCGCGGACCTTGTACTTGGCAAAGAAACGGAAATCCTGCGGCAGATAACCCAATATGCGTCGCACCTCCTTGCGCTGCGTGCGTATATCATAACCGCACACGTCAATCTGACCCTCAGTGGGTTCCATCAGTGTTACCAATATGCGCATCAGAGTTGACTTTCCTGCACCGTTCGGCCCCAGAAGGCCGAACATGCCTGAAGGAATCTCAAGGTTAATATCAGTCAGTGCTCTCTTGCCGTTAGGATAATAATGGCTTAAGCCTTTTATAGTTATAGACATGCAGTGTCGTATTTTTCACAAAATTACGGTCATTATATGAAATGACTTACAAATTAGAATCAACAAGTCTTAAGAACCATTAATAAATTACCTGTTGAGTGCGGCAGCAATCTCTTCGGCACCGATTGAAAGTGTCACATATGAAGGAACCGTACGGGTGCAGCATTCATTCTCACCCCACAGGAACGGATAGTCATCCTTATGCTCCAGAAAGTCCGGCTGCAGCAATACCAGTCCCGGAGCGATACCACCGGGTATAAAGGTATAGTCAGCACGGTTGTTGCCGTACGCCACCTTCTTGGTGTTTACGCCGACCGCTGTGACAAACGATACGTTTGAGTAAGGATGGTTGCCGTATATAAAGTTCAGTCCTGACAAAACCAACTCCGGATCAATCAGGTCAGGATAATAGCGCCATACCATATAGTTGTTCTGAGCCCAACTTATTACGCGCTCGCTGCCGCCCCATGTGCCGCCGGCAACAGGTACACCGTAAGGAGTGGATTCCGCCGTACGCTTGGCATCCTCAACAAATACAGGAATAACCTCACGCAGTTGTGCCTTGAAATCATCATCCATATAAGGCAGCAATGAGAGTGCCATGGTAATGTTTACTCGCGGAGCACGCATTGCACTGCCGCCACCGGTACGGTTGTCTTCAACACCTTGCGGAGCATTTTTTGCAGCCTCTATCTGACGCATCACACCCGGCAGGAACATATCCTTGTATTTCTGCTCGCCGGTAAGAAGCCACAACTGTATTGCAGCGCTTGAACGGTCGCCGCCATTGCCGCGGTTGTTCCTTTGGGCATTTGCATTGGTGTTGGCCATCTGTTGACGGGCGGGCTGACGTGCCTGGAAATCATCCATCTCCTTCCATAATCTGAGGGCATTCTTTTTGCAACGCTCAGCCGTTTCAGGAATATAGGGTGCAAGCACTCTTGCAGCATGTGCCAGAGCAGCACATACATTGATATTATTCATCGGATTGCCGGCATTGTTAGTGAACGCGAAACGGTCATCAAGTGTGCCGGAACGGTTTCCACGAACTTCATAAGGCTTGAGTGAAGGGTCATAGATGTAACCGTCAGTAATGGTTACGGCATCACCCAGATGATGATACTGATGCATGTTACCCTGTACAATACCGCCTGCAATAAAACCTATGTTCTCAATCTGTGCGCACAGGTTCAAGGCGCCGTGCTCCACCTGCTGTATAATATCAGGCAGACCGTCCGGACGGTGAATGTCAACGAACTGGGTCTTCTGGTCAATGAATGTCTGGTCGCGCTCGGGACGCAGTACATCCCATACCTCAGCCAACTGGTTTGTAAGACCGATAACAGTTCCTGACTGGATGTCAAAATCACCTGCATCATACCATGCGCCTACAGCCAGACCCGGGATATGCTCATATGGCTTGTACTTGGTGTTGGTGGTGTTACCCATGCGGTAACCGTCATGCTGCTGATAATTGGTAGGAGCCTGAATGGCGTCATCCATATGTGAACGGCCATGCCATACACGGTAAGCCTCATTCACCATCATGTGGTCCATCTGAACAGGCAGCCATACATCCATTGTGTTGTGCCACTTGCCGTCATAAACATTTTTGTTGATGGGGAACGGGTTAGTCCTGACACCCTTATACTCTATAAAATAGGTACCCGGCTCACGCACCGCACTGAAATCACACTGGGCATAGTTGTAACGGTCATAGAATACGCCCCACTCCTTTACTGCCGGCTCAAGAACCAGGGTATTGCTGCCATCGGCATTCACGCGATAAATCTTAGCCTTTGATACAACCTTGTCATTACGGTCCAGTTCTATTACAGCCACTTTCTTTTGAGCCGGAGTATAACCTATCTGTGAGAATCCTACATTAGGTTCACGTATCCACTTGGCATTTGGAGTAGGCTCCACATACCACTCAAGAACAGTACCGGTCTTGCCTGCAGGCAGGAACGAGCGGACCACATAAGTACCGTTCTGTGACAGGTTGCGGCCGTCAAACAGATTCAGTTCCGTTTCTGACTGGAACAGCACACGCAGTGACTCATCCTCAGGAGCCACTACAATGGTATGCCCCTTTGATATAGGCTTGGGAACGATGAATTCATCACGTCCGCGGTCATCAAAAGTGGAGAGCCCCCAGAACTGCGGTATCTTGTCTGAATTTGGATGCATCTCCGTATCACTTGACGGATAACGCGGAAATATCTCTGACTGACCATCTACCAGATAGGTCTTGCCATAGTATGTGGCAGGGAAAAACTCCATGTTGAGACCAGCCTTGCCTACAAAAAACTCAGGCAGAGGCTCATCAAGTTCCACTGAAATACGTATTCCATTGCCCTCCTGCTTTACGGTTAATCCATACTGGAAATTGTAATCCTGATAATTGAAACGGCAGTTTATCGCTCCGCCAATGGTATCTATGGTACGCTCCGTAAGTGTGGAATAGATATCCCATTGCTCCGGCGTGTTCATAAGACGCACACCGCCACCGGTAGCAATTCGCACACCCCGCTGAATTATCTCGATACCGGCTGTTTTCTCATCACAGAAAACGCCCTGATACCTGTTGGAATAAACCAGCACATTAACACCCTGGGATTCAAAATAGCCCCTTTCATTGATCTCAAGTTTTCCCTGTTCTGACTTGGTGACACAGGAAACCAACGCACATAATGCGGCAATAATTGGCAGTAATCGTTTCATAAGTTTTCAATGCAGTTGTACAAATATAGTACAACTCCACTGATAAAAAAAGAAGTTAACTTATTTTATATACCACACTCCTATCCTGCCTGAAAATTGAGTAACTTTGCCAATCCGAAAAATCAAGGTATGAAGAAACGTGTTTTAGTGACATACAATATGTTCCGCACCGGTTATGCGGAACTCATAAAAAAGTACGATGTTACCTTCCCGCCCCAGGGCCGAGAGACCTTTACATATGATGAGGTCTATGAGATGCTCCCGGAATATGACGTACTCCAGTCCATGTTCAATTTTCCCGTTGACCGCAAACTGATGGAACGTGGGCTTCCACGTCTGGCACTGGTGAGCAACTACGCCGTAGGGTTCGATAACATAGACATACCCGCCGCTACAGAGTTGGGCATTGCCGTTACAAACACACCCGGTCCGGTAACCGAGCCTACAGCTGACCTTGCATTCGGACTGATGCTGGCCGTAGCACGCCGCATCACCGATGTTGACCGCCGTCTGCACATACCGGGAGCCCTTGAATGGACACTTCTGGCTAATCTGGGCTACTCCCTTGGAGGCAAGACACTCGGCATACTTGGCATGGGTCGCATAGGCCAGGCATTGGCACGCCGCGCCAAGGCCAGTTGCATGAATGTTATCTATCACAACCGACACCGCGTAAGCCCTGAGATTGAAGAGCAGTATGAAGCCAAATACGTGGAGTTTGATGAACTCCTCAAGACCTCTGATTTCATATCGGTCAACGTACCCTACTCCAAGGATACCTGGCACCTGATTGGCAAGGAGCAGATAGAACTCATGAAGCCCACTGCCATCCTTGTAAACACCGCACGCGGCCCCATCGTTGATGAACTCGCTCTGGCCGATGCACTTAAGAACAAGCGTATCTGGGGCGCAGGCCTGGATGTGTTTGAGTTCGGTGACAAGGTAAGCCCTGAGATTCTGGCTTGTGAGAACGCCGTCATCACTCCGCACGTAGGCACACAGACCTATGACGTGCGTAATGAGATGGCTGAGTATGTATCACGCAACATCATCAACTTCTATGAGGGCGGTCCTGTTGCATATGTAAACAAGGTAAACAGGAGATAATGGCTACGGAGAGTCTGCTACAGAAACTTGATGACCTTGAGGCACGTTTCCGTGAGGTCAGTCTGCTCATAACAGACCCTGCCGTCATTGCAGATATGAAGCGGTTCGTAAAACTGAACCGTGAATACCGTGACCTGGAGCGCATTTCAGCAGCACGTAAAGAATATGTGAGCCTGTTGTCAAATATTGACCAGGCCAGGGAACTGCTCTCTGAAAACGACCCTGAGATGCGCCAGATGGCCCGTGAGGAACTGGATACCGCCACTGCCCGCCTTGAGACCCTTGAAGAGGAGATCAAGCAACTGCTCATACCTGCAGACCCGCAGGATGAAAAAGACGTAGTTATGGAAATACGCGGCGGCACCGGAGGTGATGAGGCAGCCCTCTTTGCCGGTGACCTGTTCCGAATGTACTGCAAGTACTTTGAGACCAAAGGCTGGAAATATGCCGTGTCATCGTGCACAGAAGGCACTGCAGGCGGTTTCAAGGAGATCATATTCACCGTAACCGGTGAAAAGGTTTACGGTACTCTCAAATATGAATCAGGCGTACACCGCGTACAACGTGTTCCTGTAACCGAAACTCAAGGCCGTATCCACACATCGGCCGCCACAGTAGCCGTCCTCCCTGAGGCCGATGCCTTTGAGGTGGAGATAAACGAGGGTGAAATCAAGTGGGATACTTTCCGCAGCGGAGGCGCCGGCGGCCAGAACGTAAACAAGGTTGAGTCAGGTGTAAGACTCCGATACAATTGGAAAAATCCCAACAATGGAGTCGTTGAAGAGATACTGATTGAGTGCACCGAGACCCGTGACCAGCCCAAGAACAAGGAGCGTGCCCTGTCACGCCTTCGCACCATGATCTATGACCGCGAGCATCAGAAATATATGGATGACATCGCCGCCCGCCGCAAGACAATGGTTTCCACCGGTGACCGCTCCGCCAAGATACGAACCTACAATTTCCCGCAGGGCCGTATAACTGACCACCGCATCAACTGGACCTCATACAATCTGCCCGCATTCATGGACGGTGACATACAGGAATGTATTGACCAACTCACCATAGCTGAGAATGCAGAACGGATGAAAGAGGCAGAAATGTAAAGAAAATTCAAAAAGACTACATATATGACAAGAGAAGAGTTGTATCAGAACATCAGGCGCAAGAAATCATTCCTTTGTGTAGGTCTTGACACCGATATAAAAAAGATACCTCAGCACTTGCTGACCTGTGATGATCCCATATTTGAATTCAACAAGGCTATAATTGACGCCACGGCAGATTACTGCATAGCATACAAGCCCAATCTGGCATTCTATGAGAGCAATGGCCTTAAGGGCATGCAGGCCCTATATAAGACTATTGACTATATCCGTGCCAATTATCCTGACCAGTTCATCATAGCCGATGCCAAGCGCGGTGACATAGGCAACACCTCAAAGATGTATGCCGAGAGTTTCTTTGGTGAGATGAATGTCGATTCAGTTACCGTAGCACCATATATGGGCCAGGACAGTGTAACACCGTTCCTGGGGCATGAAGGCCGCTGGGTAATCCTCCTTGCGCTTACCAGCAACAAGGGAGCTGATGATTTTCAGTACATTCAGGCCCCTGACGGCACACCTCTTTATCAGAACGTACTGCGCAAGTCACTTGAGTGGGGCGGAAACGCAGACAACATGATGTATGTGGTTGGCGCCACACGTGCCGAGATGCTTACCGACATCCGTAAGACTGTTCCCGACAGTTTCCTGCTGGTTCCCGGCATCGGAGCACAGGGCGGATCTCTTGCTGATGTATGCAAATACGGCATGAACAGCAAGTGCGGCCTGATTGTAAACAGCAGCCGTGCAATCATTTACGCTGACAACTCTGAAAACTATGCAATGGTTGCCGGCCAAAAAGCAAAAGAGGTTCAACAGGAAATGTCCACCTATATTAAATAATTGCTTATCTTTGTAATCTATAAGGATTGACAACTTAAAATGGAATTTACAGCAAAACAGATAGCAGAGTTTCTGGGCGGCACCGTTGACGGTAACGAGAACGCATCAGTCAATACTTTTGCCAAGATTGAAGAGGGTGTACCGGGTGCACTCTCTTTTCTTTCCAACGTCAAATACACCCAGTATCTGTACTCAACAAAATCAAGCGTTGTTCTGGTCAACAAAGACTTTAAGGCTGAACAGCCTGTAAGCGCCACCCTTGTAAGAGTGGACAACGCCTATGAGAGTCTGGCCAAACTGATGTCACTCTATGCATCAATGAAACCCGGACGTACGGGAATAAGTTCCCTGGCATCGGTCTCAGAAAAGGCTAAAATAGGAAAGAACGTATACATAGGCCCGTTTGCCGTTATTGAGGATGGTGCCACAGTCGGTGACAACACACAGATATATCCTCACGTGGTTATAGGTGAAGGCGCATCTGTGGGTAACGACTGCATCATATACCCAAATGTGACAATCTATTACGCCTGCAAGGTAGGCAATCGGTGCATACTTCACTCAGGCTGCGTGATAGGCGCTGACGGATTCGGGTTTGCACCCACACCTAACGGTTACAACAAGATACCGCAGATAGGTATTGCCGAAATAGAGGATGATGTTGAAATTGGCGCCAACAGTTGCGTTGACCGTTCTACAATGGGACATACTATAGTACACAAGGGAGTTAAACTTGACAACATGGTACAGATAGCTCACAATGTCGAGATTGGCGAGCATACCGTTATTTCAGCCCAAACCGGAATTGCCGGTTCAAGCAAGTTAGGCTCATGGTGTATGTTAGGTGGACAAAGCGGTGTATCAGGCCATCTCACCATAGGCAGCAAGGTCAGTTTCGGCGCCAAGACAGGTGCATTAAGCAATGTTCCTGACGGAGAGCCGATGATGGGATACCCGGCTATAGGATACCGTAATTTCCTGCGTTCATCAATCCTGGTCAAACAGTTGCCTGAAATGGATGCCACCGTACGGTCACTGAAGAAAGAGATTGAAGAACTGAAAGCAAAACTTGAGAGCAGATAATGCTTTAACACAAATAGCATAACATGTACAAACAGAAGACTTTAAAAAGTAGTTTCTCACTCAGCGGAAAGGGGCTTCACACCGGTCTGGACCTGACAGTGACATTCAACCCGGCTCCTGCTGACTACGGATACAAGATACAGAGAACAGATCTGGAAAGCCAGCCCATCATAGAGGCATATGCCGAGAACGTACGTGAAACACAACGCGGTACGGTACTGTTCAAGGGCAATGTCAAGGTAAGTACCGTAGAGCATGGTCTGGCTGCCCTTTACGCCGCTGGCATCGACAACTGCCATATTGAGGTTAACGGCCCTGAATTCCCCATCCTGGACGGTAGCGCCATTGAATATGTGGACAACATCCAGAAAGTAGGTATCAGGGAACTGGATGCCCTGAAAGACTACTATGTAGTCAAGAACAAGATTGAGGTTAAGGATGAGACCACAGGTTCGTCAATCATTCTGCTCCCTGATAATGAGTTCAGTGTAAACGTACTCATATCATATGAGTCAAAGATACTCTACAACCAGTATGCCTCACTTGATGACATGCGTGATTTCCCCACAGAGATAGCCAAGAGCCGCACATTCGTCTTTGTACGTGAAATTGAGCCTCTGCTGGGTCTGGGACTCATCAAAGGAGGTGACCTTGACAATGCCATAGTCATCTATGAGCGTGAAATGCCTCAGGAGCGGTATGACAAGATCTGTGAGATAATGGGCGTGCCCACAATGGATGCCACCAAACTTGGTTACATCATGCACAAACCCCTGCAGTGGGATAACGAGCCCGCACGCCACAAACTGCTTGACATAATAGGAGACCTGGCACTTGTAGGCAAACCCATCAAGGGCCGTATCATTGCTACCCGCCCGGGCCACACCATCAACAACAAGTTTGCCCGCATTCTGCGCAAGAATATAATCCTGAATGATGTTCAGGCACCTGCATATGATCCTTCGGTTCCCCCGGTAATGAACCTGCAGCAGATCCAGGCCGTAATGCCTCACAGGTTCCCCATGCAGTTGCTGGACAAGGTTATTGCACTTACTGATCTGTACGCCGAGGGTGTAAAGAACGTAACCAACAATGAGTTCTACTTTACAGGCCATTTCCCCGAGCATCCCATTATGCCGGGTGTACTCATCATTGAGGCAATGGCACAGTTGGGAGGCACCCTTGCTCTCCAATATACCGGCGAGCCCAAGGATTACGAGGCCATGTTCGTAAAGATAGACAACACCCGTTTCCGTCAGGCCGTAGTACCCGGCGACACACTTCTGATGCGTGTCGTAAGGACCGCCCCTATACGCCATAACATACTGTCAATCAAAGGATATGCCTTTGTAGCCGACAAATTGGTTGCAGAATCGGAATTTATGGTTCAAATTGTAAAAAGAGATAACTGATGATAAGCCCTTTAGCATACGTTGACCCTTCCGCCCAAATTGGCGAGAACGTTGAAATTGGTCCGTTCTGTTTCATTGACAAGAACGTGGTAATCGGTGACAACAATATTATCATGCCACACGTGAACATCATGTACGGCTCACGCATCGGCAACGGAAATCAGATCCATCCGGGAGCCGTGATAGGCGGTATTCCGCAGGACCTTAAGTTCAAAGGCGAAGATTCAACCGCTGAGATTGGTGACAACAACCGCATACGCGAAAATGTGACCATAAACCGTGGAACAGCCTCAAAAGGCAAGACAATAGTTGGCAGCAACAATCTGCTCATGGAGAATATGCATGTTGCGCATGACTGTGTAATAGGTAACAACTGTATATTAGGCAACAGCACAAAAATTGCCGGTGAAGTTGTGATTGATGACTTTGCCATTCTTAGTGCCTGCGTACTCATTCATCAGTTCTGCCATGTAGGAGGACACGTTATGATTCAAGGCGGTTCCGGCTGCAGCAAGGATATCCCCCCTTATATCATCGGAGGTCGTCATCCGCTTGTCTACGCCGGTCTGAATATAGTAGGTCTGCGCCGCCGCGGATTCAGCGATGAGACCATTGAGGCCATACATAACGCATATCGTATCATTTACCAGAACGGTCTGAATGTAAGCCAGGCTATTTCAGCACTGAAAGATGATCCAATCTCAAAACATCCTGAGGTGCAATATATAATAAGATTTGTGGAGAGTTCTGAAAGAGGTATTGTTAGAGACTGATAATAAAAACAAAGAACTATGATATACAGATTCATTTTCATTTCTGATGAGGTTGATGACTTTTATCGTGAAATACAGATCAGTTCATCAGCCACATTCCTGGATTTCAGCAATGCCATTCTGAAATCCGTAGGATATCCTGATGACCAGATGACCTCATTCTTTATCTGTGAGGATAACTGGGAGAAGCGTGAGGAGATTACCCGTGAGGAGATGAACACCAGTTCCGAGGTTGACAACTGGGTAATGGCCGACACCCCACTTGACGAACTGATAGAGGATGAAAAGCAGCGTCTGATCTACATCTTTGACCCTTTAACAGAAAGATGCTTTTTCATTGAATTAAAGGAAATTATCACTGGTAAGACCCTTAAGGAGGCTGTCTGCACAGCAAGCCAGGGCAACCCGCCTAAGCAGACCGTTGATTTTGATGAGATAGCCAAGTCAAATCCCGTTCTTGATGTCGATGAGAACTTCTATGGTGATGAAGGATTTGAATCCGATGAACTTGATGAAGAAGGTTTCGGCATGGAAGGCGGCGAAGGTGGCGGCACTGTGAGCCTTGATTCCATAGACGACCTATATTGAGTGAATGCCTTAGTCATCATATTAGGACCTACCGGCGTGGGGAAGACAGAGTTGTGCCTGACCCTCGCCGATTTGTTTCATACACCTGTCATTTCAGCTGATTCAAGACAGATGTATGCCGACATTCCCATATGCACAGCCGCTCCTACTCCCGCAGAAAGAGAGCGGGCCACGCATTATATGATAGGAAACCTTGGTCTTGATGACTATTATAGCGCGGCAAGGTACGAAGAGGATGTGATAAAACTAACAAACAGACTATTCGCATGCCATAATCCCCTATTGGTTACAGGAGGCTCTATGATGTATATAGACGCCCTCTGCTATGGTATAGACCAGATTCCCACCATTCCTGATGACATCCGCACCCCCCTTTTGGAGCGTTATCAGAATGAAGGACTGGACAATCTGGTACAGGAACTCAGAATTCTGGATCCCGAGTATTATAAGGAGGTTGACAGGCGCAATCCAAAGCGTGTTTTGCACGCTCTTGAGGTCTGTTATCTTACCGGACACCCCTACTCAGACCTTCGCAAAGGAGAGAAAGCCGAGCGTCCGTTCAAGATTGTACGCATCGGCCTTACCCGCCCGCGTGAGGAACTGTATGAACGCATCAACCGCCGCGTTGACAAGATGGTTGAGAACGGACTGATTGATGAGGCCCGGCGCATGTACCCGCATAAAGGGCTCAACTCCCTCAACACCGTGGGAATGAAGGAACTCTTCAACTGGATGGACGGTGCGCTTACGCCTGACGGCAAACCCTGGACACTGGAGTTTGCCATAGACAAGATAAAGCAGAACACGCGCATCTATTCACGCAAGCAGATGACGTGGTTCAAGCGTGATAAAAACACCCGCTGGTTTAACCCCGATGATGTTGAGGGTATAACAAATTATATAAAGGAGAGCATATGCTGATAAGATTGTATGAAAAGAACACCAGCCAGCGTGATCTGGACCGCATTCTTGACATTCTGAACGGCGGCGGAGTGATAGTGTTCCCCACGGACACCGCATACGCACTGGGCTGCCACGCTCTCAAGGAGCGCCCCATTGAGCGTATTTGCCGCATCAAAGGCATGAACCCGCAGAAACACCGTTTCTCCATAGTGTGCTATGACCTGAGTGACATAAGCCAATACGTCCAGATAGACAACGCCACTTTCAAGACAATGAAACGCAACCTGCCCGGCCCGTTTACCTTTGTGCTGCGTGCCGGCAGCCGTCTGCCCAAAATATTCAGCAACCGCAAGGAGGTAGGCATACGTGTGCCTGACAATGACATAACACGTGAGATATGCCGCCAATTGGGTGCTCCCCTGCTCTCCACCACCGTACCCTACGATGAATCTGATGACATAGGCTACCTTACTGACCCCGAACTTATTGACGAGCGCCTGGGTGATGATGTGGATCTTGTCATCAACGGCGGCGCAGGCGGATTTGAATACTCTACCGTGGTTTATTGCGTTGATGGTGACCAGGAAATTATCAGGCAGGGCAAAGGTGTGCTTGACGAATGATAACTAATTCTTAGACAATTGATTATACATATGAATATGAAGAAATTTACCATACTTGCAGTCACAGTGCTCACAGCATTGTCACTGACTGCACAAAACAGAAAAATAACCCTTGATGATGTCATTTCCGGCAAATTCTCCGGCAGCGGTGCCCCGGCCATAACCCCTTTGGCCGATGGTGAACATTACCTGCAAGCCCAGGATGACTGCATACTCAAATACTCATTCAAAACCGGAGCCGTGACTGATACAGTTCTGAACCTGCGTACCGCACGCGGTGAGAAACTCTACACACTGGGGCGTTTCATACTCTCACCTACTGAGGATATCATCCTGCTTGAACAATATGTCCAAAAGATATTCCGCCGCTCATACACGGCCAACTACTACATATTCACCATACGCAACAACAAGATTGATCCGCTCACCACAGGCGGCCCCGTACAGGTTCCCTCATTCTCACCTGACGGCCATAACATAGCATTCGTTCGTGATAATAACATATTTATAGTCAAATTGTTATTTAATAATGCCGAAGTTCAGGTAACCAAGGATGGAGAACTCGGCAAGATACGTAACGGCATACCTGACTGGGCATATGAAGAGGAGTTCGGCCTTACCCGCGCCTATGAGTTCAGCGCTGACAGCCGTATGCTTGCCTGGATAAAGTTTGATGAGTCAAACGTAGGCAGTTACCAACTCCCGTTCTTCCTTACTGATGTGGACCGTGAATCCTACTCTCAGGAACTTATTTCATACCGTCCGCAGCAATACCCCACCGCTGGAGGCACAAACTCAAAGGTATCGGTACACTCATTTGACATAAAGAGTTCAGTCATCCGTGATATGGACCTCAAACTGGACAGCACCACATATATTCCGCGTATCAAGTTTGCAGAAAATGAGGATAACAGCCTGTTCATATTCACTCTGAACCGCATGCAGAACAAACTGGAGATATTTTCAGCCAATCCCCGCTCCACCCTCTGCACACTAATCATGCGTGAGGAGGATGAACGCTACTTTGATGAATCCGCTTATATGGATACCAAGTTCTATGGTGACCGTTTCATAATGCAGAGCGAGCGTGACGGACATAATCACCTCTATTTGTACGGCCTTAACGGCAGGCTGCAGAAACAGATTACCAAAGGTGATTTTGATGTTCTTGCACTCCACGGATATGACGCAAAAACAGGCACCGCATATTATGAGAGCAATGAATCAGGCATTTATGACTGCGCCGTATGGAAGATTGACGGCAAGGGCAAGAAAACCCGTCTGACTCAGGAGAAAGGCACCAGCCACGCACATTTCAGCACTGACTACAAGTATTTCATCAACAGTTGGTCTGATATAAACACCCCGTACACGGTTACACGCAATGATACCAAAGGAACCATACTGGGAGTTATTGAAAGCAACCAGGATTTATCTGCCACCGCTCTTGAATACGGACTCCCCAAAAAGGAGAACTTCTCATTTGTAACAGCCGATGGCACAACACTTTACGGCTGGATGGTTAAACCTGCCGGAGCCGATGAATCACACCCCTGTCCTGTTATTCTTTATCAGTATAGCGGACCCGGATCAAGTGAAGTGCTCAATGAATGGGGTGCCGGATTCTATCCCGGAGCAAGTTTTGAAACTCTCCTGACCTATCGCGGTTATGCAGTTGCAGTGGTTGATGGTCGTGGTACCGGCCGCCGTGGAGCAGACTTCAAGAAACAGACCTACAAGCACTTGGGTGAAATGGAGGCACAGGATCAGGTTGCCGCTGCCCAATACTTGGGCTCACTCCCCTACATTGATGCAGATCGCATCGGTATATGGGGCTGGAGTTACGGCGGTTACACCACCCTTATGTCAATGAGTGAAGGCACACCCGTATTCCGTTGCGGCGTTGCCGTAGCCCCTGTAACAGACTGGCGTTACTATGACGCCATCTACACCGAGCGCTTCATGCAGGAGCCCAAACAGAATGCCGATGGCTACCATGATGCCTCCGCCATAGACCGCATCAACAAGTTGCACGGCAAGTTGCTGCTCATACACGGCATTGATGATGACAACGTATTCTTCAGCAACACCGCCTCATACATCAACGCCCTCATCAACGCAGGAGTGGATTTTGATATGCAACTCTACCCCGGCAAGGAGCACAGCATCACCGGCTACTCCACCCGCAAGCACCTCTTTACCCGCATCCTGCGCTTCTTTGACGAAAATCTGAAATAGGACAAATCCTACGGGCACACGGGCCGCACGGTTAAACCGCTGTTGCGTTCGTCGCAATAGTTCGGATTCCTGTAGTGGGAATAGTAATAGAGGCTTCTCGCATGCCCTTGGCGGTCCGTGCGGAGCGAATTGCACCAGTAATAGCCATAGTAGCCAACACTGCTGATGTTCGAGTTGTAGCGGTACCCGGCAGCCGGGAGAAAAATAAAGCGGTCTTCATAACCTGCAATATTGCTTGTTATTTTATGACCAGCCACACCGCCAAACTCTGAGTTTCCTTCTACATACCATCTCCAAGTGCATTTAGTGCTTAAATCCTCCATTTCTGCTTCAGTAGGCATACGCCAACTGCCGCCCCATTTGACGTGGGCTACATCATCTTCGGGATTAAGAACTGTCAGCATATCTGTGAAACCTTCATTACCATAATTACTATTGTCGCAGTACTTGGTCAGAGTATTAATTGAACCGTTGCACCACTTATAGGCAGACCAACTGTAATCATCCTTGGGTTCAGTCTCACCCCAGGAAAAATAGTCACCAAATTCCTCGGGCCTGGTGGCACCAACATTACAAGTGGCCCACTTGACACTAAGACCCAGATCAACATACTCGTAATTTACAGCTGAAAAATATACGCTATCTATTTTTGACACTAAATACTGAAATTTCTCTCCGTTCTTTTGGACAACGTTCATATAGTAATAGTACTGGGCGGATGCCGATACGGTTCCCAATGTGAGCAGCATGACTGCCACTGTGCGCATGAGCGCTGACTTGATTGTTATCTGTTTCATTTTTTAAGGTTTATACCGTTTTGGTTTTCTGAGCTGATAATGTATGAGCCTTGAGGCAAGTCTGCTATACTGAATATAATGCTACCATTATGCTTCTTCATATAAAGCAGATATTATGTTTAAAAAATGGCACAAAATTAAAAATAAATTCAGATTCCCTATCCCCTTCTATTCGTTATTTTTCGCCTAGTTACATAATCTACTACCACTTCTTTGGAGAATGGCT
Source organism: Bacteroidaceae bacterium (assembly GCA_017551925.1). GTDB lineage: Bacteria > Bacteroidota > Bacteroidia > Bacteroidales > Bacteroidaceae > Colenecus. Next base: position 30,057 of record JAFZKA010000014.1, read on the forward strand.
CTCCATTAAACGCACAGACTTTTATTATCATCTGTAAATCAAGAAAATACAAGGTATCTTGTCTATTTGAGGGAGTTTGCCTCCCCACTCTTTTATAGTACGGGTGCGGATGTACTCGTCTTTGGTGGTGAGGCCAGCGGCTATGCAGAGGTGTGTTTGAGGGCGGCAGGCTTTTAAGATGTCGGCCATCATCTTGGCGTTACGGTACGGGGTCTCAATGAATAACTGTGTTTGATTCTCGGTGTACGCTCTTTGCTCCAGTTTCTTCAGGGTTTTGATGCGGTCATCAGGTTCTATGGGCAGGTAGCCGTTGAAGGCGAAACTCTGGCCGTTGAAACCTGAGCCCATTACCGCCAGTATTATGCTTGAAGGCCCTACAAGAGGGATTACCTGCAGGCCTTTTCGCTGCGCTATTGCTACTACATCGGCTCCCGGATCGGCTACGGCAGGGCATCCTGCCTCTGATATTACTCCCATTGGATTACCTTCCTCAAGTGGTTTGAGCATGCTTGCCACCTCATCGGGGTTAGTGTGTTTATTTAGCGTGTAAAAAGAGAGTTGGTCTATGTCTATACTGCGATCCACCTGTTTGAGGAAACGGCGTGCGGTGCGTACATCCTCCACAATAAAATGGCGGATACCCAGTATAATCTCACGGTTGTAGGGCGGCAGGACCTGCTCTACAGGTGTCTCGCCCAGCAGATTGGGAATAAGATATAATGCGGAAATCATGATGCTAAGGTAGTGCATTTTACACTAACTTTGTACTCCGTCAGGCAAAAAGAGCCGAGCAACGATGGAACAGAACAGTGATTTTGTGTTAAAGATAACAGAAGGTATAGCTTGTGATGCCAGATACAGGCTTTCAGCCCCTATAAACGTTTGCCTCCGCAAAGGCTGGCAGACGGCAATTATAGGCCCCAACGGAAGTGGTAAGACTCTTCTGGTCAACACTTTGCTGCGCCAATACCCGCTCAAGAACCACCAGGAGGTGGAATATGGCGATGACCTGACCGGGGCCGATATCCGCAACATCACGTTCCGTGACAGTTACGGCAGTGCTGACAGCACCTATTTCTACCAGCAGCGCTGGAACATGACTGAGATGGGTGAATCGGCCATAGTACATGACGCTTTCCCTGATATCAAGGATCCTGTGTGGAAAGAGCGCCTTTACACCCTGTTTGACCTGCCTTTTATATGGGATAAGCAACTTGTAACGCTCTCCAGCGGTGAGATGCGCAAGTACCAACTGGCCCGCTCACTGGCTGTACGCCCCCGCATGGTCATCATTGACAGCCCTTTCATAGGCCTTGACGCACAGACCCGCGATATGCTCTGCCGCCTGCTTGAGAACCTTGTTACAGAGTGGAATATGCAAATCATCCTTGTGGTATCACGCCGCGAGGATATCCCCTCATTCATTACCCACGTAATTGAGGTACATGACCGCCGATGCAGCACCGTAATGCCCGTTCAGGACTATATGGCAGAGCCCGAAGAATCGCTTCCAGAGCCGCTCCTGCCCCAGAATCTGGTGGATATGATGCATAATCTGCCGGAGAACGGAATGGACAGTGATGAGATTGTACGATGCAACAAGGTAACCCTGCAATATGAAAGCCGCCGTATACTGAATGAGCTGGACTGGACAGTGCGCAAAGGTGAACGCTGGGCGCTCTTAGGACCCAACGGAAGCGGCAAATCAGCCCTTCTGAGCATGGTATATGCCGATAATCCGCAGTCCTACGCCTGTGACATAGCCCTATTTGGCCGTCCGCGCGGTACCGGAGAGAGTATCTGGGAGATAAAAAAACACATAGGATACGTATCGCCTGAAATGCACCGCTCCTACTGCCGCCGTTACCCAGCCATAGACATTGTAGCATCCGGTCTGCATGACACCATCGGTTTGTATAAAAAAATTACTGCAGATGAACGCGAACGCTGCCGCGTCTGGATGAACATATTTGGAATAACGGATCTGGAGGAGCGTGATTTCCTGGAACTTTCCAGCGGAGAGCAGCGAATGATCCTGCTGGCCCGCGCATTCGTAAAGAACCCCTCCCTACTCATCCTTGACGAACCGCTTCACGGACTGGACCGCCAGCGCCGCACCCTGGTAATGGAAATAATAAAGGCCTTCTGCTCCAACCCGCAAAAGACCCTCATAATAGTAACTCACTACCCTGAGGAACTCCCCTACACCATCGACCACACGCTAACGCTTACGCGTACGCAGTAGGGACGGTTCCTTTTGCGGACATTTGGAAAAAATCCA
>JAFZKA010000015.1 GCA_017551925.1 Bacteroidaceae bacterium
CCAATCTTTTTAAAACTCACTACAATCCATACAAGTAATGCAAAAAGCCGGCTGTACCGATGAAAATGCTTTTTAAAGAATATGAGCATTGCATCATAGAACACCTTGGCGTAGCGATATGAAGTCTTGTTGGTGCTCTCGCCCTTGTAATGCACAATGGGCAGCGGCAGATAACGGTTCTGATACCCTGCCATTAATATCCTGTAAGAAAGGTCTATATCTTCACCGTACATAAAGAATGACTCGTCAAAGCCTCCCGTCCTGTCAAGCGCCTCCTTACGCACAAACATATATGCTCCCGATACCACATCAACCGCACACTCACTATCCTTATCCAGATATGTCCGATGATATTTTGCAAACACCTTTGACTTTGGGAACAGCCTGCCCAACCCGGTCATGTGCCAGAACGATACTGACGGCGTAGGCAATGAACGGCGTGACTCCAGCGCAAACCGACCGTCACCATACTGCATGCGTACGCCTACTGCGCCAACCTCAGGATGCGTATCCATATACTCTATGCACCCGGGAATGGTACGTTCCGCCACCACAGTATCAGGATTGAGGAACAGCACATACCTGCCCTGCACCTTACTGAGAGCCATATTGTTGGCTTTACCGAATCCGGCATTGAAGTCATTGGCTATCACCTCTATCTGCGGGAACCGCTCACGCAGGAATTCTACCGATCCGTCTTCAGAGTCATTGTCAACCACCAGTATCTGCGCATCGGGAACGGAGCGCAATACGGAGTTGAGGCACTGCTCAATGTAGTACCTTACCTTATAACTTACTATGACGACGCTTACTGCTGGCATTTATTATCAATAGTAACCTGTTTCCTGTTCGATACCAGCCTTGGTGGGAAATGCAAACAACGAGCATATTGCACCAATAACCGCAATATACAACCCTATTGTATCATTAATCAGATAATAGAGTATCACTCCAAACTCAATAACCAACGAGAATGCCGCAAGGCGCAGCACTGAACATGCCATGTATATCTTTTCTATCTTCTCCTCTGGATACTCCTTCTCATCAAGACGGTCCACCATTTTCTTGAAACCGCGCAGAGCCAGCGGAATAAGCGCAAGAGCGGCCAGTACACCTATCACCTCCAGTATATATATGATCTTAGGGGCTGTCAAAGACATGCCCTTCAATGGACCGAATTCAAACAGCAATGCAATTATACCGGCTGTAAGATACATGCTGATCCACATTGCCATCAGTTTTACAGACATTTGTTTTGTATTCATTCTACTACACTATTTTAAAGGGGTACGGTCCTGTATGGAACGCCCCAATGAAACCTCATCGGCATACTCCAGGTTGTTGCCCACAGCCACGCCGCGCGCTATCACGCTCATCTTAACGCCCAGCGGCTGTAGCTTACGGGATATGAAAAAGTTGGTAGTATCACCCTCCATCGTGGGGCTCAGCGCCAGAATAACCTCACTGATTCCGCCTTCCGATACGCGATCCACCAGGCTGGCTATCTGCAGGTCCTGCGGCCCCACTCCATCCATCGGCGATATCACTCCGCCCAGCACGTGGTACAGCCCGTTGAACTGCATGGTGCTCTCCACAGCCAGCACATCCTGCACGTTCTCCACCACACAGATGATAGAGCTGTCACGCTTGGGGTTGGCACAGATGGCGCAGGTATCGGTATCCGATATGTTATGACACACCTTGCAGTACTTAATATCCTGCTTGAGCGTAGAGAACACACGGCCAAAAGTACTCACCTCCTCCTCCGGTTTGGAGAGCATATGCAACACCAGACGCAGGGCGGTCTTACGGCCTATGCCCGGCAGTTTGGCAAATTCACCTACCGCACGTTCCAATGCTGCTGAAGGATACTCCTTGTTCATAACACTGCAAAATTAACGGATTCGGCCAAAAATTCGTACTTTTGCATCATAAAACCCGCACATAATGGAAATAAAGAGCGCCGAATTCATAATAAGCAACACAGACATCAACAAATGTCCGCAACACGACATGCCTGAATATGCATTCATTGGCCGCTCCAATGTGGGTAAATCCAGCCTCATAAACATGCTTACGGGGCGCAAAGGCTTGGCTATGACATCGGCCACACCGGGAAAGACGCTGCTCATAAACCACTTCCTCATCAATAAGGAGTGGTATCTGGTTGACCTGCCCGGCTACGGCTACGCCCAGCGCGGACAGACGCAGCGTGAAAAACTTACCCGCATCATCAACAGCTACATCCTGGAGCGCCCGCAACTAACCTCCCTATTTGTGCTTATAGACAGCCGCCATGAGCCCCAGAAGATAGACCTTGAGTTCATCACCTGGCTGGGTGAGAACGCCGTTCCCTTTGGCATAATCTTTACCAAGGCCGATAAACTGGGCCGAGGCCGCCTAACAGAGAACGTAAACAAATTCCTGGACACCCTGAAAGAGCAGTGGGAGGAACTGCCCCCCCACTTCATCACCTCCTCCCTGGACCGCTCCGGCCGCGACGAGGTTCTGGATTACATCTCCACCATCAACACATCCCTGTAGCGTCCACAGAAGGAACCGTCCCTACTGCGTCAAAGTGAGATTTCCGTTCCGTTCAGATAGACTTTCTTTACGGTTGTTCCGTTTGCGGTTACCTGGCCTTGGTCGTTGACTGAGAGGCCGGGAATATCATTTATGATTTCCCTGAGGTCAGCATTCTCAGTCTGCGGGTCAATTGTCAGGTACATATTGTCATATTCATCTATATGGATTCTGTTAGGCTTGGCATTATCATTGACAATGCTATCTGTATGTATAGAAACGTCCCTTGTCATGTTACGTCGGTTGCCATAGTCATAATTTACCTTGTCCCGAGTGAATATAGTCTTGGCACTCTTGAAAAGATCTTCCGTAACGGGATTCATAACGGTTGTCCTTTGGGCTCTGTTGAAGAAATACTGTATGTCAGGAGCGGAACGGTCTATAAGCCGGCCCATCCATTCATCTATCAGCTCATCGTAACTTCCAGGAACATAACTGAGGGCATCAATTCTTGAAATCTCTCCCCTGAGCCTGTTGTATTCCAGGATACTTGCTATCTGAGCACGGATTTCATCATCGGTGGACTTGACTTTGGGATCGTTGCCGATAAAGGGATGGACCTCTCCGTTCTCATCAAAATCAAATTTGACGTACAATCCCTTTCTGTTGAAATGGAGGTCAACAACTTCCCATACATCCTTACCGAAACGGTCCTTTGCGGCATTGTTCCTATAGACGGTGGTGTAGGAACCGCTCTGCCCCGAACGGGCATTGAGGAAAGTCTGTATGTCAACTAGCATTCCATCAACCGCGTACTTCATTTCAGGGGCAGCCACTCTTACCCCTTTGCAGTTATATGTAAAAAGAGTGCCGCCATAGGGATTTGAATCTGCAATGACAGATACTATATCAGGAATATCAAGATTCGGATTGTCAATTGCTACAGGATTAAAATAATGACTGTCATTCAGTACCGGTGTTCCATAATTGATATACACAAATCCGTATTTCTTCTGTGCCCGTTTACTTTTAGGCTTGAAGTAATAAACGGTCAGGTCTTTACCGTCGTCAAGAGCCTGTAACTCCTCAAAGGTCTTTCTGTTGCCGTTTATGAAAATGGCTGTCGATTCATTTACCCAGTCCAGTTTCTTGTCCGATATGGAATTTGCAGTCCTGATACCGTTCACTGCTACTACACAAGGCCATAGTGATTGTCCATTGTAGTTCTCATAAATGCTGATATTTTCAATGACTGTTTTGTTATCGGCACTCTTTTGAGAATAGTAGTGATCCGCCCTCTTGGATACATCCTTGTCATTAAAAAACTGTGTGGTAAAAAAAATCATACTGTTGGTACGTTGGTTCCCGTCAGGCAATTCAAACTGTCCGTATGTAGGACGGCAGCCAAAACAGAAGAACAATGTTGCAGCAAGGAGAGTGGTAGCGATTGTCTGAGACGCTGCGCCACCTTTGATTTCCGGTTGTTTCATCTGTAAAAAACGTTGTTTGGTTAATGAACTATTGAGCCCAGAGGTCATCTCGGGATTACAACCAAAGAGCTGTTTTAATATTGATAATCTGTATTCTGCAAGATTATAGCCATCGGCCAGGGCGTCATGATCCGCCTGCCACTCCTGAACCTCTTCAAGCCGTTTCTCTGCAATCCACATGAACGGATTGAACCACAGCAGCGAACGCAGAAAAGACATGATGAGTTTTTCCACAGAATGATGATGACGTACGTGGCTGGACTCATGGCTTAAAATGTGGCTGCATGTCTTAAGGTCTGTCTCACTGCCCATATATACGGTGTGCATGAATGAGAACGGCGTGGTAACCTGCTCACTCTCAGCCAGATCATACTCCGGCGTGTGGGTTACTTTTGATGTCCGCTTAAGACGCAATACGGCTATTATGCCATAAAAAACAAGGAAGAGAGAAAGGATGAAACCGGCACCGTACAAGGAGAGAAAGAATATGCGCCATTTTTGCTCTGAAGGCATTCGGGAGGCTGTTACCTGCGTTGCTGGTTCCAGTGTGGCATAAACTGTTGGGCTTACAGTTCGGGTAAGCTGTGCAGTCTGAACCTCTCTTTCTGTTTCAGTTTTCAGAGGCTGCGCTGGCGTTTGGACCTGTGGCTGAGGCTGTGCCATGACGGGCACCCGCATGTAGATGGTCTGAGGCGGGTAGAGCGGAACGTTGAATACGGGTATGGTTGCCGACAGCAACATGGCTATGACCAGATACTTGCGGCAAAAGCCGTAATTTACCTTGCGAACAATAATCCAGCGGTAAAGCAGCAGGAACAGACCGCTGCAAAGGAACAATTCAATTATATAGATAAAGAACGGGCGCATGAGAATTACTTTTTATCGTCATCAAGAATACGCAGAATCTCATCGGTCTCTTCTACCGATATAGAGTTGCGCTGTGAGAAATAATTGACCAGACGGCTTACTGAACCGCCAAAGAATGAGTTGAGCACGCCGTGCATGTAGGAGTCTGTGTAATCCTCCTTACTCACCGCGGCCTGATAGACGTTACTGTGGCCGTAGGTCTTGTGTGAGAGAAATCCCTTGGTGTCAAGTATGCGTACTATTGTAGATACGGTGCTGTACGCGGGTTTGGGGTCAGGGAGCAGTTCATGAACGTCACGAACTACAAATTCATGTCCTATTTTCCATACCACCTGCATGATCTCCAGTTCTGCCCTGGTCAGTTCCTGGATGCGTTTTTTTGTCTCTGCCATATACTGTTTTGAATAATTATCTGCGCAAATATATGACTAAGAATTTAAATTGCAAACTAAAACATTAATTATTTATCTAAAATTATGATTTTAACACATGCGTTATAAGTTTGTTTGTTTTCCCATTAGGCTTCATTATCTTTGTAATCAATAATCCTATAGTATGTTATGAGAAGAGTCCTTTACATCCCGTTTTGTTTGTTGATGCTGTGCGGAATGGCATCATGTTCCAAGAAAAAACAGAGTGTTGATTATAACAACCTGATAAATATAGATGTGCCTTTAAAACAAAGCAGCACCACAGAACTGCCCAGAATATCAGTGCTGTTTGATACTGTTGAGATAAGGTTGGAATCAACCGGGTTTGAAAGTCTTGTGGGTGAAGTAGGTGAAATAAAAATATGTGGTGATACGATGGTTATTCGTCAGTCAGATAACACCTTTATTCTGTTTGACATGAACGGCCGGTTCATCAGGAAGATCAACAGGAAGGGTCGCGGTCATGGAGAGTATATAACAATACAAGGATTTGATATTGATGAAGCCAATCGTCAGATTGTCGTGAATGGTGGGAATCGTGATATGCTACGTTATACATTGGATGGTGTTTTTGTGAGCCAGGCCGAGACTGGTTTTTCTTTTTTTGATTTTGCCTTGATGCCTAACGGTGATTTCCTGTTTTTCACGCCTTTCAGTCATATGGAACCGAACGGATTATGGCAGACTGATGCTGATTTTAATTTCAAGCGTCAGCTGGTTAAACTTGAAGATTATGAGGTTAATGTCTATACGGGCGGCCGCGCTTTGGTTCACGTAAATGACTCTGTAATAGGTTTCATGGGGGTAGAAAACGATAATGTCTTCTATCATATCTACAGTGATACCATCATTCCGGTTTACCATGTGACATCACAGGCGTTTGAAGAATCAGAACAGACTAAGACTGGCGAAAATCACAACGTTCCAACCGCTTACAAAAGCCATTATTTTGAGTCAGACGGGCTGATGATGTTTACACATCACTTTAGCGAAAACGATTCATATCATTCCGTCCGTACGTTTTATGATAACAAATCCGGTCAAGTTACATATCTTTACAATGTTAACTATAAAAAAGTAGATTGGGAGGACTGCATGATACCATTCTTTACAAACAACTATAAGAACAACTTTTTCTATGTGTTGAACTATGGTGAAATAGAAAATGACAAAAGGTTGAGTGCCAGATACCCTGATATGAATGAGGAGTCCAATCCGATTATCGTTATCTACAGAACGAAATGTACGCAGTAGGGACGGTTCCTTCCGTGGACACAGATGCGATCCTTTTGTGTCATTAAATTAAACATCAGAAATGAAGTGAAAGATAATTGTGCCACAGCACCTCCTACATATACAACTCTTTCATTTAGTTCACCAAGTCCATTGGCTATTGTTTTAATTCTGCTGAGGTTATCTGCCAACATATTCTTTCAAGTATCTGTCAAGTTCATTTATTGCTATTTCACGTTCCCTTGTACGCCCTATTCTTAAAGTATCAACAATAACAAGTAGTCTATATAAATCTTTATCTCTCGTAGCAGCTTCAGGAACTGAATAATACAAAGGATCAATAGATTGCCCTCGCATAATTCCGTTTTTATCCTTCCATACAAAAGCATCATTTCCTGAAGATATAGCATCTGAGATAGGTGGAGCAGATATATATGTAGGCATACCTCTTACCATATTTCCTACTTGAACAGGAAAGCAATAACGTACTCCGAACAAAAGGAATTCACGTAATGCAAGCGTATTTACTCTTTTCTTATCAGTATCTATCAATCCCGATACCATACTCCTCTCCAATGACTCAGATATTTCAGATGGACTGATATTTAATGATTGAGCCAAATCCTTTCCTTTCATATCATATCCTGCTGGAGAAATCTTCTTAAGAAGTATTACTATATCCTGAGGTCTCATTCCTGTATTTCTTCTCATAATAGTTGATATTTGCGATTCGCGAATTGCAAATTTATTATGGAATATATTGATATGCAAATATTTTTGTGATTTTGTTAAGGGTTTATTTTGCAACACCATCGTTTTTTCTGTAAAGATCCACTAATAAAACAACAATTCCAACCAATTACAAGCTTGTAATCGTTTGGAATTAATGATAGTTTTTTTATCAGGAACACACTTTAGTGCGTGTACGCAGTAGGGACGGTTCCTTCCGTGTACGCAGGGATGCAATCCTTTTGTGTTATTTTTGTACTTTCGTAGCTGTAACAGGAATTAAGCTATGAGATATATTGTTTTTATATTATCGGCCGTCATACTGCTGTTGGGCGGATGCCGCGGGAGCAAGACTGACCAGATATCGGCCCGGATGGCTTATGAGGGAGTGAGCAATTATTGCCATAGCGAGTTTGACTGGAGCGCGGCTCAGGAGAACCCGGCTATTATGTATGTGGCTTTGGCCGATAGCACCGATACGGAGTACAAGGTGGTGTTCCGTAGTTATACTGGCGCATTCACATACTTCCACGTTGACAAGGCCAGCGGTTCCACAAGGATGGTGGAGTTCGTTCCGGCGCTCAATATCGAGAATGAGGCCGGCACTATCAACTTGCGCGATTACCTGAATTGATACAACGGAAAGTACTGTTTTACCCCTGCAGTTCCTTTATCTGACGGATGAGCTCATCCATCTTTTCAACTATGCTCTCACGCTTAGATAAAGCAAGCGGAATGGTTATTCCCAATACTATAAGACTTATAATGATGAATGCCGGAATAGCTGTATCCCTGAAAAAGACAGCACTTGAATCCCAGAAAAACCATAAGCCCCAGATAATGGCAAGCGGCACCATTATCCTGCCCCATTTGATATATTCTTTCCTGATTCTGACAAGCTCACCAGCCGCTGTCACCAGGTCACCCTGAAGATCCGGCAGATGCTTGTTTCTCCTCAATATGGCTATAAAATAAGATGCCCAAACAAGGGTATTGTATATAAGGAAGTAAATGGATGTTCCCCCACAAATGTATATCACTATGAACAGTGCTATTTGGAAAAAGCTTACAAAATATGCCAAAGACGCGTCAGAATAGCTCTGAAGCTTATTCATATTCTCAAGAGCGGCATTCCACAACATCTTATCATTGACAATCTCCTGACTGTCAAGCTTCTCTTTAAGCAGCTGCATCTGCTGCTGCATCTCCAATATGGTTTTATCGGTAGTTTCCATCTTACTGCATGTTTTTAAGTTGTTCCTTGATTCTTACAAGACGTACAGAGACATTGTTTGAGGTGATACCTACTATCTGCCCTATCTCCTCATAGCTCATGTCCTCAAGCCAAAGCAGAACTATTGCCCTGTCAAATGCTCCCAGGCGCCTTATGCGATCACGCAACAGGCCTATCTGGCGGGTGTCATCGGCCTGGGTATTGAAAAGGTCAATGTCCATTGAAAGAGGTACGGTCTCCAAGCCGCGTTTCTTCTTTCGGTCATAAGATATGCAGGTATTGAATGAAACCTTCCATATCCAGGAGCTCAGCGCGCTCTCACCCCTGAAAGTTCCGGAACCCTTCCAGAGATTGATGAGTATCTCCTGAAACAGGTCAGCCACCTCATCCTGATCATTGGAGAACATGTAGCACACGGTGTATATGGTGCCCTTATGCTCCCTGACCATCTTTTCAAATTCTTGTTCTGTCATTGGTTTGTCTTGTTTCTGAACATTAGACGCAGGACTTAATGAAAAACTACAGCAAAAATAGATTTTTTTCAAATTAATGTTTATTAACTAAACAAATCGTTGAGTAACTATTTTAGTAGTTACATTTGCATCGGAACTAGTTACAACTGCTTTATGAGTAAGACTGAAATAACAAAACTAAGTGAAAAGAAGGAGGTCATAATGAACCACTTCTGGGATAAGGGCGAACTCTTTGTACGTGAACTGCGCGAACTCTACCCCGAGCCCAAACCACATTTTAATACGCTCTCCACACAAGTACGCGAACTGGAGTCCGACGGATTCCTGGACCACAAGGCATACGGCCCTACCTATCAGTATTACCCAATTGTGACGCGCGATGAATACAGCCGGTTCTCAATGGGCGGATTTATAGGCAACTACTTTGGCTCATACCTGAATGCCGTATCGGCTTTTGTGGGTGACGGCAAGGTTTCCATTGATGAACTGAAGGAGCTTATCAGCCACTTGGAGAACAGTAAGAACAAGTAATTCCATTTAGTTATGATCACATTCCTGACATACCAACTTAAAGTTGCGGTCATAATGGCCGTCTTCTATATATTCTACCGTCTGTTCCTTATCAAGGATACATGGCACAGGCTCAACAGGATTGTGCTTTTGGGAACGGCTTTACTGTCATTTCTTCTCCCTGTTTGCATTATTACAATCCAAACGACCGAGGTTGTTCCTATGCCGGTTGCCCGACTAATGCAATCCGTCTCAAACGCCCCTGTCCAAGCCCCAACCACACTCTGGTGGCACATAGCCCTCATGGGTCTCTATATTGCAGGCATGGTATTTGTATTGATAAGGGTTCTGGCATCGGTACTGCGCGTGCGCAATATAATAAGGCACGCACGCAAGGAGGTTATGCCCGATGGCACTGAGGTTTATATCATGCCTGGAAACACGGCTTCATTCAGTTGGATGGGACACATTGTAATCTCCCAGACCGATTGGAACAACAATGAAACCGCAATCATCAGTCATGAGAAAGCCCACGTGGCTCTCCACCACTCTATTGATGTACTAATAACAGATTTAATAACGGCGGCACAGTGGTTCAACCCCGCCATCTGGATGCTTCGCATTGACTTGCGCGCCGTCCATGAATATGAGGCCGATGACACCGTACTGCGCACTGGCACCAATCTTAGAAGTTATCAGTATCTGCTCATCAGCAAAGCGGCCGCGATGAACGGATACACAATAGCTAATAATTTCAATCACAGTATTTTAAAAAACAGAATTTTTATGATGGAAAAGGAAACATCAACCAGAAGGAGTCTGCTTAGAGCACTCTATCTTCTCCCCTTAGTTTGCATTTGTTTAGCACTAAATGCGCACACCAAGGTCAACTACGTTTATGACAACGCAGAGGCTGGCCAAGCCCCTAAAAAGGTTATAGGCAGGGCCACTCTTAATTATGACACGCTTAAATATGAAGGAACGCTCAAATATGAGCAGTTGAATCCTGAAAAGGAGATTATGTGGGATGCAGAGGCCTACAAATTACCCGAAGGTAAAACAGTAGATGAACTCATAAAAACCTTACCGGGTGTTGGATATGATGAGGATGGTAACATTACCGTCAACGGCAAGCCTGTTTCCAAAGTTCTTGTAAACGGAAAGGCCTATAATCCTAATCAAAACACAACTGATTTACCCGACCACACAGTTTACATCAATTCAAGCGAAAGTTTACCTGAATACGTATCATATTCCGATACAATAGTTCAATTGCAGCCGAACGGTGAGACCAGCTCTATAATACACAGCGGAATGTACCGCCCTGATGCAAAATCAATCCGTCTCAATGAAGATGCGAACATGAATATGAGCTTATATCTTCCTGAAGGTATGAATATTAACGAATTCACTCAAGCTATTCCAGGAGCTGAAGTTGATGACAACGGCAATATCACAGTTAACGGAAGACCTGTCAGCAGAGTCCTTGTCAATGGCGAGGAATTGAAATAGAATTGAAACTAAATTAACCTATATGAAACCATTCTATCTCTTTGTTTGCATTTTTACAATGCTTGCCCTCACATCGGCCGCCAAGACCAGCAAGGAGAGTGAGGTACGTATTGAAAAGTCTTGGAAGAAGAATGCCAAGCCTCTTACATTTGAAGAGATTGACACGAAAGACCTGCTGGAATTTGCTGAAAGTTGTGATGTTTTTGGCAACATCTTGGTTGTGGAGAACTACAACAACAGCGGAAAGTATCTTCTGGAATTCGTCGACATGAACACCATGAATATTAAAAAGCAAGCTCTACTGAGAGGCAATGGCCCGGGCGAGGTCACTTTTGCCATCATCTATAATTCTGGCAAATATCTCATTGTCGATGCCAGCCAGAACGACAAATTTGCCAGAATAGATGTTGCCGAATACATGAAAAGCCAAGATTCCAGGATTGTTTTCAGGAATTATGGTTTCTTTTCACAGGCCATGGGAATCTGGGATGACGAGCATTTCATAACAGTTAATCCCTATAAATTCTACAGCAAGACAATGAGTATTGACCAGAATGATGAACCCAGATTCCTGATCATCAAAGATGCTGACGATATTCCTGACAAGAAAGGTCTTTTTCAAGCACTTGACCCAAGTGCAGGAAAGCTGATGATTAATCATCAGAAGAAAAAAATCTGCTTTGCTTTAAGCGCTTTTTCAATTGTTGAGTTCTATGATTTTGACTTGAACCTGCTCAAGACCCTGACCGGTCCTGATGATATGGACGCCAAATTTCAAAAGATTGGGAATTACATCAGATATGACCAGTCCGGAATTCCTCATGCATACTCAAACTACTGCTATGATGATTCATACATATATCTGGCGTATGAAGGACGTATGCTGAATCCCATGGAAATACTCATGAATGACGGAAAGATTGAAAACGTGGATACCTACATTTTCAAGCTTGATTGGGACGGAAACATCAAAGGCAGTTTCATAGTACACAAAGACAAGAAGATAAAGTCCATGTCCATAGGCCCCAAGGGCGAATTATATCTGGCCTGTGAGGTTGAAGGCATACTCAAACTCTTTAAAGCCAAAATGTGAGTATCCTTACCCGCCATTGTCCAAAAACTTGACACTTTCAGGGCAAATAATACGTTTTTTCATCATTTAAGCAGGGATTAGGATAATAAAAGGATAATTTTGACCTGAAATTCAACTCTCAAAAAGTCCATATTATGTTCATACGCACAGAAATAAACTTGAAACGATTATCCGTTTACGCCGCTATTGCTTTCTTTACCTCTTTATTTACCATCTCCTGCTCCAACAGCGATGCCCAGGGCCCCACAAATATTGATGCTACAAAATGGGACAAGAATCCTGATTCTCATTTTGCATCCCAGCGTATAATACCACTAGAAACAAGAGATGACATCCTGATGGGTGACATAAAGAGTATAAGAGTCTATGATGACACCTATTTCATCCTTGATTCCAGGAATACTATATTCCAATTTGACAAGGATGGCAAGTATATCTCCAAGATAGCACGTCAGGGCAGAGGACATGGAGAGTATCTTGACATTAGGACTATTGATGTGTTTGCAGATGAGGTTTATGTTCTCTCCAGTTTTGAGAAGAAAATATGCACCTACTCCTTTGACGGAGAGTTCCATAGGGAGATAGGCCTGGACGAACCATATTTTGATATGGCCGTTGAGGATGGCTACATACTGCTCTATTCAGACAACTGCAACAACAGCCACAAGAATTACGTCAAGATATCACCCAATGGAGAGGTAATGGATTCATGGGATGATTTCAGCAAGAACACCAGCTTCATTACAGGAATAAAGGCCTTGAACAAGCAAGGCAGTACCATTCTCTATTACAAGCCCTTTGATTACCGCATATTTGAGTATGACGGAAAGGCCTCAAAGCAGATAGCGGAATTCAGTTTCACCAATAACCAACGCTACCAGAAGAGCGATATGGAGGATATCGTTGAATTTAATGACATGGTCAGAAACACGGAATATGTAAGATATTTCAGTGCGGCTGCAAAGGTTGCCGATAAGCTTGTCATAACCTACAGAATGTACCTGGACGGATACGGAATCAAGGACTTTATGGCCATAAACGACCTTAAAAACAACAAGTGCTACAACTACTGCCTGCAGGAACAGGGGTTATGCTCCACCCCGTTCCCCGGATACGGCTATTACCTGTGTGACAAGGCGTTGATAACATACTCATCGGCATCGGGCTTTATAATGGCTAACGGTGAAAAGGTTGATAAAGAGATACTTTCCAAGATATCCGCTGACGGAAATCCCGTCCTGATGCGCTTTGAATTCAAATAAGGAACCTCTCAGAAATAATCACTATGAATATATTCTCAAAAGTATTTATTCTTGTTTCCCTGGCATGCATAACCACCGTAGCCAATGCCCAGACTGAATTGACCCATATCAAGACCGATGCATATGATGCCTATTCTGTCAGTTCTCTCAACTCCAATGACTCTACGTTTGAAATGAAGGTCTCATTATCATTGGAAGGAGATGTCTCTGTCGCTGAAATAAACAATATCCTCTTAAACCAACTAGACAGCATTATGTACAGCAAGTATGGTGATGAATATGACAGCAAGGCCAAAGAAGAGTTACACAAAAAAATGCTTAAGGATATAAAGAAAAAAGATAAGGAGTTTGCCCGTAAGAATAAAAAACTCAATAGAAAATTAAAGAAGTTACTCAGGAAATCAAAGATGTAAGCCACCTCTGAACAGCACAAAAAATACCCACTAAATTTGGGGAGTTTTGAATTAATTCGTACATTTGCAACCGAAAGCCGTTAGATGTTACCATCCAGGGAACTCCAGATACGGCAAACAATCCGAACACATTTTCAAAAAACTATCCCTAACTGCTGTTTATACAGTTGTTTGTGCGGTGTATTACTACACGTTCAATAAGCACATTGTTATATATACGCGGTGTGGGAAGATTTAACAAAACATGTACGATATACTTCAATTAAAGAGCAAGAGTCTTGAAGAACTTCAGGTAATTGCTGCCGAGATGGGCCTTAAGTCTTCCAAATCAACTGACAAGAACACACTCGTTTACGACATCCTTGACGAGCAGGCAATCTCAGCCTCAAAGAACACCACAGAAAGAGAGCGCAAACCCAAAAACAGGATTGCACGTAAAGACAACCCTGAAAAAGTTTATACTGCCAACGGTGAAAAAGGCAAGCATAATCCTGCAGAAAAGAAAAGAGAAAAAGCCGAGCGTCAGGCTCAGGCTGAAGCCGTAAAACAGGAAAACAATGCTCCCAAACAGGAGTCACCTGTTGCAGAAAAGCATGCTGAACCGCAGCCTGCACAACCAGTACCTGCAGCACAGGAGTCTGAGCGCAAAAAGAAACCCGGCCGTTCACGCCGCGAGCCCAAAGAGACTGTTCAGAGCAATGAGCAGACAACTGTATTGCAGGAAAATGAACCTGTCATGCATTCCGTTGAAGAAAGCAGACCTTCATATGGAGCAGTTCCGGCCGAGCAGCCCCAGGATGAAATGCAAAAAGCCGGCAAGCGTCGCGGTCGTCCGCGTAAGGGACAGGCCGTAGAGGTTCCGCTCCCTGAGATTGATGAGGAGAACATTACCGCATCAACTACTGCCGATGATTTTGAAGAGCAGGAGCCTGTACGCATGCAACAACCTGAACCCCAGTCTCAGCGTGAGCAGCAGGAGGAGCCGCAGGAACGCAAGGATAACGGCCACAAGTTCCAGCAGAACCGTGAGCAGAATGCTCCCATTGAGCAGCCCATGCAGCAGCAGAACATGCCACGCTTGCAGCAGTTCAACAACCAGAACAACCAGCAGAACCGCCGTCAGGAGGAGCGTATGTATGATTTTGGTGACTCCCTGCGCGGTGAAGGTGTGCTGGAGATCATGCCTGATAACTATGGATTCCTGCGTTCATCAGACTACAATTACCTGGCATCACCTGATGATATCTACGTATCACAGTCACAGATAAAGCTGTTTGGCCTTAAGACCGGTGATGTTGTGGAGGGTGTTATACGTCCGCCGCGTGAGGGTGAGAAATATTTCCCGCTGGTAAAGGTGTTCCGTATAAACGGTCTGGAGCCCTCTGTGGCACGTGACCGCGTTCCGTTTGAGCATCTTACCCCACTCTTCCCGGATGAAAAGTTCACACTCTGCAACGGCCATAATGACAATCTCTCAGCCCGCGTGGTTGATATGTTCGCTCCCATAGGTAAGGGACAGCGTGCACTGATCGTTGCCCAGCCCAAGACCGGTAAGACAATACTGCTCAAGGATATTGCAAACTCAATCGCAGCAAACCATCCTGAGGCATACATGATAATGCTGCTCATCGATGAGCGCCCTGAGGAGGTTACCGATATGGCCCGCAGTGTAAAGGCTGAGGTCATTGCTTCTACATTTGATGAGCCCGCCGAGCATCACGTAAAGATTGCCAGCATCGTAATCGAAAAGGCCAAGCGTATGGTTGAGTGCGGACACGATGTTGTAATATTCCTTGACTCAATAACCCGTCTGGCACGCGCCTATAACACCGTAGCCCCTGCATCAGGCAAGGTTCTCTCCGGTGGTGTCGATGCCAACGCACTCCACAAGCCCAAGCGTTTCTTTGGTGCCGCACGTAACATTGAGAACGGAGGTTCACTCACAATAGTAGCCACCGCCCTTATCGATACCGGCTCCAAGATGGATGAGGTTATTTTTGAGGAGTTCAAGGGTACAGGTAACATGGAGCTCCAGTTGGACCGCAACCTGAGCAACAAGCGTATATTCCCTGCCGTGAACATTGTGGCATCAAGCACCCGTCGCGACGACCTGCTGCTTGACCAGACCACTCTGGACCGCATGTGGATACTGCGCAAGTACCTGAGCGACATGAATCCTATCGAGGCAATGGAGTTTGTCAAGTCCCGTCTTGAAACCACCCAGGACAACGCCGAGTTCTTAGCAAGCATGAATTCGTAAAGTTCTCGCAGAAAGGATCTCTCGCAGAAAGCGCAGATATCGCAGAAAAAAAGTCACACAGAAAACACAGAAATCACAGAAAAAACGTTCCGGATGGAATCTTTCTGTGATTTCTGTGTTTTCTGTGTGAAATAAATATCCTGCGTTTTCTGCGATTTCTGCGAGAATTATTAGAACGGCAGGTCGTCCTTCTCGTTTGAGGGAGCGAAGGGATCCGGAGCGGCAGCAGCAGGAGCGGCCTGAACGTAAGGCTGGGCTGCGGGAGCGGCACCGTTAACATCATGGCTTACGCGCCATGCGCGGATATCATTGTACCATCGGCCGTTGAACTCACGGGCGTTAATGTCAAAACTTACTACAACCTCGTCACCTATATTAATGGCGGCCTGCTGTATCTTATCCTCACCAAAGATACTGAACATCATCTTTTTAGGATACTGCTCACCGATTGTTTCCAATACGTATTCCTGTATTTTCCACGGATTTCCTGATGCCTTGGCCACACCTGAACGGGGCTCAAGGGCTGCAATAATTTTTCCTGTAATATCCATTATTCTGACTGTTTTTGAATTTGTTTCCGCGAATTTACAACTAATTTCCCTCACAACTGAGATTTTATTTCAACATTTTTCAACTCATTTTTTAAGCACAAAATATTTCCACTTACCGTTAATTTTCACTACCTTTGTATGAATCATCCTGCCCTGATTAAAGGCAGCCCAAAAGAGCTAAAACAAAATATAAGCATATATGAATTTCACAGTATCAAGTTCGGCGCTATCAAGCCGTCTGCAGGCTATCAGCCGCGTTATTAACCCTAAAGCTATCTACCCAATTCTTGAGGATTTCCTGTTCCGTATCGAGAACGGCAAACTTACTGTTACCGCTGCCGATAACGACACTACCCTGGAAACCATCATCGATCTTGTTGAATCAAGCGCCGATGGCCAGATTGCACTGCCCGCCAAGACTCTGCTTGACGCACTCAAGGAGATTCCGGAGCAACCCCTTACATTCAACGTAAATGACAGCAACTATGAGATAGTAGTCAACTATCAGAACGGTGAGTACAAGATGGTTGGCCAGAACGCCGATGAATACCCCACTCCCGCTGTTCTGCAGGAGAGTTCCGTAAGTCTTGAGATATCGGCCCAGGTTCTTTCTGACGGTCTGGCACGCACCATATTCGCCACAGCCGATGACGAACTCCGCCCCGTAATGAACGGTATCTACTTTGATATAAATGAGGAGGGCGCCACATTCGTAGCATCCGATGGCCACAAGCTGGTTTGCAACCGCAACAGCAACGTAAAGGCCGACGGCAAGTCTTCATTCATTCTGCCCAAAAAGCCGGCTTCACTCTTCCGCTCACTCATAAGCAAAGAGGCTGAGACCATTACAATAGAGTTTGACAGCCGTATAGCACGTTTCTCACTGCCTGAGTTCCGTATGGTATGCCGCCTCATTGACGGCCGTTACCCAAATTACGGATCTGTTATCCCGCAGAACAACCCGCACCATCTGATTATTGACCGTCAGACTCTGGTTACCGCACTGCGCCGCGTATCAGTATTCTCACCGGCCAGCAGCGGTCTCATCAAACTGCGCATTGAGAAGGATAAGGTTGACATCTCTGCCCAGGATATTGATTTCTCAACATCGGCCAAGGAGAGTCTGGCTTGCCAGTATGAGGGCACCAATATGAGCATCGGTTTCAAGGCAGGATTCCTGATTGATATCCTCAACAACATACCCAGCCAGGAAATTACCCTGCAACTTGCTGATCCTTCACGCGCAGGCGTAATTGTACCTACAGAGCAGGCCGATGGTGAGAATCTGCTCATGTTGCTTATGCCAATGGTTCTGAACGACTAATGAAACTCAATCTTGACAAACCGGTAGTGTTCTTTGACCTGGAGACCACAGGCACCAACACAGCCCAGGACCGTATAGTGGAGATCTCATATCTGAAAGTCTCCCCTAACGGCAATGAAGATATGCACACCCGCCGTATCAACCCCGAGATGCATATCCCGGAGCAGGCATCGGCCGTACATGGAATCTTTGATGATGATGTAAAAGACTGCCCCACGTTTAAAGAGGTGGCCAAGGAGATAGCACGAGACTTTGAAGGCAGTGACATAGCCGGTTTCAATTCAAACCGCTTTGACGTGCCCCTGCTGGCTGAGGAGTTTCTGCGTGCAGGTGTTGACATAGACCTTAGCCGCCACCGTTTCATAGATGTGCAGGTTATATTCCATAAAATGGAGCAGCGCACCCTTACCGCCGCCTACAAGTTCTACTGCGGCAAGGACCTGACCGATGCCCACAGCGCCGACGGTGACACGCGCGCCACCTATGAGGTACTTATGGCCCAGTTGGACCGCTACCCCGATGATCTAAAGAATGACATGGGTTGGCTGTCAGAATACTCATCATTTACACGCAACGTTGATTTTGCAGGCCGTGTGGTACGTAATGACAAAGGCCAGGAGGTGTTCAACTTCGGCAAATATAAGGATATGCCTGTAGTTGAGGTATTCAAGCGTGATCCCGGATACTACTCATGGATTCTGCAGGGAGATTTCCCGCTCAACACAAAACAGGTACTTACAAGACTTAAATTACAGTCGCGATAATGTCACAACTGAACGGTAAACATATTGTCTTAGGTGTAACCGGAAGCATTGCCGCATATAAGGCTGCCTATCTGGTACGTCTGCTCATCAAGGCAGGCGCTGAGGTGCAGGTTGTCATGACACCTGCCGCAAAGGAGTTCATCACACCCCTCACCCTCTCCACACTAACACGCAAGCCGGTGGTAAGCGAGTTCTTTGACCGTAGGGACGGCTCATGGAACAGCCACGTTGATTTGGGCCTCTGGGCCGACGCCATGCTGATAGCCCCCTGCACCGCCTCAACGCTTGGCAAGATGGCCAGCGGTGTGGCTGACAATATGCTCATCACCACCTACTACTCAATGAAGGCTCCGGTATTCATTGCTCCCGCAATGGATCTGGATATGTATATGCATCCTGTTACGCAGCGTAACATGGAGACTCTGCGCTCCATAGGCAACGTAATCATCGAGCCCGCCAGCGGTGAACTGGCCAGCCAGCTTGTAGGCAAGGGCCGCATGCAGGAGCCGGAGGCTATTGTGGCCGCACTTGAGGAGTATTTCGCCGGGCAGGCCCAGCTTTCAAAAAAAAAAGTCCTGATAACAGCGGGGCCAACCTATGAGCAGATAGACCCCGTACGTTTTATTGGCAACTGGTCAACCGGCAAGATGGGGTTCGCCCTGGCCGAGGAGTGCGCCGCACGCGGTGCCGATGTAACCCTGATAGCAGGCCCCGTAAGCCTTGACACCGTCAATCCCAACATCAAAAGAATTGATGTCAAATCCGCCCATCAGATGTATGAGGCAGCCGTGGCAAACTTTCCTGATTCTGACGCCGCTATACTCTGCGCCGCAGTAGCAGATTTCACTCCTGCCGTTACATCAGACACCAAAATAAAGCGCAAAGGTGAGATGACCATCACCCTCAAGCCCACTGAGGATATTGCTGCGGCACTGGGTGCCATCAAACGCCCTGATCAGCGTATGGTAGGCTTTGCGCTTGAGACCAATGACGAGCAAAGCAACGCCCAGGGCAAACTGGAGCGCAAGAATCTGGATTTTATCGTTCTCAACTCTCTGCGTGATGAGGGTGCCGGATTCGGATATGATACCAACAAGGTTACTCTGATTGACCGCAAAGAAAGCAAGGAACTGCCTCTGCAATCAAAAAAGAATGTGGCCAAGGCCATAATTGACAAACTTGCCGGCCTGCTGTTCTGCCTTGCGTTCCTGCTCATGCCGTTCAAGACACAGGCTCAGGAACTCAATCCCACCCTGACCATAAACACTTCAAAGATCCAGGGTACGGATAAGGATGTTTTCAAATCTCTGGAAAGTGCCATCAAGGAATTTCTCACACATCAGGTGTGGACTGACTATCATTTTGCTGAGAATGAGCGCATACAGTGCAACTTCAACCTCACGGTCAATAAGTATGAGGCGCAGACCGGCAGAATGGAATGTGAACTGACCGTCCAAAGCAGCCGCCCCGTTTATGGCTCCACATACAACACCACAGTATTCAATTTCCGTGATGCCGATGTGGAATTCACATATACTGAACAGGATCGGATAGAGTATTCATCGGGCATAACCCCTGACAATAATCTGACAGCCATACTTGCCTACTACAGCCTGCTTATCATCGGGCTGGATTTTGACACCATGTCACTCAAAGGCGGTACTGACATTTTAAGGCAGGCTGAAAACATTGCAGCCAGTTCACAATCTCTTGGAGGCGGGTGGCGCTCCTTTGACACCAAGGCCAACCGCTACTCCATAATCAATGACTACATGAACGGCACCTTGGCATCATTCCGCCAACTGCAGTATGACTATCACCGCAAGGGGCTTGATGACATGACATCAAATGCAGACCGCGGCCGGGCAACTATTACAGAGAGCCTCAACTTGCTGTCTGAAGCAAAGCAAGCTAAAAGTACATCGGCCCTGCCTACCCTGTTTACAGAAATCAAAAAAAATGAACTGATAAGCATATATTCAGCCGGCATAGAGAGTGAACGCACCAAGGTGATAGAACTGCTCAGCCGCATCAACCCATCACTTTCTAATGACTGGAATACCATTAAAGCACAAAACTGATGCTTAAAGAAGTACACATACGCAATTACGTTCTGATAGACCGCCTTGACATAGATTTCAAGGAGGG
>JAFZKA010000016.1 GCA_017551925.1 Bacteroidaceae bacterium
ATACCATAGCGTTTGTGGATATAGTATTCACTATACCCATCCTCAATCATCTTCATGTAATTGAGGCGATCTTCATAAGAATGAATTTTTGACATAAGAAACCCCAAAAGTTTTTTGTCTAACTTTTGGGGTTCATGTCAGACAGTCCCTATTGTGTCATTTTTTTGTTGCAGCACTGCTTACTTGTAGAGGCCGCGGCGGATGCTGCGCTTAGGAGTCTTCTCAAACTCCTCAGTGCGGATTTCAAGCTTGGAAATCTGTGAGTAGCCGGGCAGAATCTCATTGATTTTCTTACGGTCATCCTCAAGATGTGCCAGTACCTGCTGCTGATTCAGACCTGCAGCCTTGCCTGCCTCATAATCAGGGAATACCAGGGCTACAAGTTTGCGGTCACGCTCCACAACCAGGACCTCAGACACCATAGGCAGATTCATATACATATCCTCAATCTCCTCAGGATAAATGTTCTGACCTGAAGGACCCAGAATCATGTTCTTGCTGCGACCTTTAATATAGATGTACCCCTGCTTGTCAATTGTGCCAAGATCACCTGTATGGAACCAGCCCTCCGGGTCAATGACGTCACGTGTTGCGTTGGGGTTCTTGTAGTAACCCAGCATTACGTTGTCACCCTTAACAAGGAGCTCGCCGATATTTCCCGGAGCATCGCTGAACACCTGTACAGGGCAACCGGGAACGGCAATACCGCAGGAACCGGCCTTGTATTTCTCCCAGTCAACGTATGAGATAAGAGGAGCGCACTCTGTGCTGCCGTAACCAACGGTGTACGGGAAGTGCAACTTACGCAGAATCTTCTCAACATCGGCATTCAGAGCAGCACCACCTACAATGAGGCAGTCCATCTCACCACCGAATGCATCGATAATCTTGGAGCGTATCTTGCCTCCTATAATATTGTTGATTCCGGGAATAGCCATGAGAACCTTCATGAGAGGCTTCTCCATAACAGGCTGTATCTTCTGCTTGATTACCTTCTCAATTACCAGAGGTACGGTGATGATGAGTTTGGGTTTCTCCTCAGCGAATGCATCGAACAGGATCTTGGGTGAAGGCATCTTGCCCAGATAGCAGATGCTGGCACCAAGCAGCAACTCAAACATGAGTTGGAATGCCAGACCGAACATATGAGCCATAGGCAGAATTGAAACCACAGTCTCACCCTTGGTAAGAGGAAGCACGCCGCAGGCAAACTTGAGGTTTACAAGCATTGCACGGTAAGGAACCATAACACCCTTGGGATCACCGGTGGTACCTGAAGTGTAGTTCAGGACTGCCAGGTCATTGGTATCCTTTTCAGCCTCGTACTTGATATCCTCTTTTGTGAATCCTTTAGGATATTTCTTTTCAAAGCACTCGTCAAGAGTCTCCATTGCCTTGTCAAGTTCCTTTGAACGGCTGAACTTGAGTGACATATCGTTCATAAGGATCATACCCAGAATGTCGGGCATCTCCTCTGGAACCATGCCGGCCAGCACCACATCACCTACCATCAGAAGTTTGGCCTCAGAATGGTTCACCAACGTGTGCACGTTGCCGGGTTTGAAATCATTCAGGATAGGTACAGGAATTGCACCGTATGTATATACTCCAAAGAATGCCACACCCCATGCCAGGCAGTTCTTGCCGCAAAGAGCAACCTTATCGCCGGGCTTGATGCCTGTGTTCTCAAGCAATACATGTACGCGGGCTATGCGTTTGGCCAACTCGGCGTAAGTTATTCTCTCACCGCGGAAATCGGACAAAGCAAGATTGTCCCAATGGCGGCGGAAACTGTCTTCATACATTTTGATAACGCTCGTAGCGTTCATGTCACAATCTGGAGTTCTGTAAATAAGTCTTGCCATAATTATGTTTTTAAATCCGGCCGCAAAGGTACCTCAATCTATCTCCACACTATAAAAATGTATTCTGTTTGGGACTCCCGATGCGGGCAATGTGGCGAATTGCCGCCATTTGACATTTGGCAATTCACCCCATCCACTTAATTTGGGCATAACAAGAAAAAAGAGTATCTTCGCATTTCAAACAAAATGCACAACATGAATAAGATTCCCGACTATATGTTCACAAGGAAATTCCTTTTCCTTACGGTCTTGTTCATAGTGGCGTTTTCCATACTTTTCCTGCAACTGTACTCCCCGTTCTCATCAACCTACTGGTTCACTTTAAGGGACAACTATATGCTGCTTGGCACTGCCACCATGTATGCATTCTCTGTTCTGTTCCTGCTGTCCAGCAAGGTTCTGCTGATTGAACTCAACCGCAAATACGGCATCGGAATATGGGGGCTGATTTTATTTTCCATTGCCGAGGTTCTTATTGTATCAATCATTTACATATCAATAACCATGCTTGTCAAGCAGAATGGAGCCACCCTGGGGGAACTTGTTCCAAGAGCCATATTCTGCATATTCCTGATTCTTGTCATACCTTATATCATAGCCTACCTGTTCGGTTACGCTCACGGCCTCAAAATGCAATCAGGCAAAACGGAGCCAAAACATGACGGCACGCTGATGGTCTCAATACATGACAACAACGGCAAGATAAAGTTGTCACTACGTATCATGGACATACTCTATGCCGTGTCAGAGGATAACTACGTAAAAATATTCTATGAGCAGGACGGCACGGTACGCAACTCCATGATCCGCACCACAGCCAAAAACATTGAAGATGACCTTGAAGGCCATATAACCCGATGCCACCGTTCATACCTTATTAATATAGCCAAGGTCAAGTTCTACAACAACGATCGGGACAACCTTTACGTAATTCTTGACCAGGATGGTGTCAACCCCATCCCGGTTTCCCGCTCCTATCGCGATACCATCACCTCTCTTTTGTCTTCAAAAGCATAGCCTGGATAGCATCCTGGCCACATTTCGCTAAATTGTTGATAAATAATCAATAAAAGCCTGACAATTGTTTTGTTGACTGAAAAAATAGCAGTAATTTTGCGGCCGATTTTAGAAAAGTCAAACAAAAAAGTATGAAAAAAGTTGCCTTAATGACATTGTTGGCTGTATTCTTTGCCAATTGCACAAATGACTACAACTACATTGTTCCTAACACAGATGACCAGACAAGCAACTTGCCTGAAACAAGAGTTTTCGTTCAGGGTCAGATGATTGGCGGCCCAAGCACCAAGAGTGACTTGAAATGGCTGTACGTCTCACCCGAAGGTTGGGAAACCGCACGTTTCTCTATCCGTGCCGACGGCACAATTCCCGATTACAGAGACTACAGTTCTGCTCTGTATTTCGGTCGCAGACCCGGCAAAGACGGCAGAAACAGAGGTAAGGTTCTTACAGCCTACCCCTACGGCCACTACAACGATCGCGATCTTGACTACGAGTTGGTTGACACCAAGACCGGCAACAACATCGGTCTGTTCCGTTATGTTTATGACCCAAAAGGTCTGATCACAAAGAACGCAATACTTGAGGCCCCCAAGGTAGAGGATATCCTGGCTGATGAGGTTGAAGATCTCACCAATGAAATAAACAAAGGTAAGAACGTAGCAAAGAACACTGAAAATCTTGGAAAAGTCAACGCCCTTCTCGCTTTGGGTAGCGACTATCTGAATTCACACGTACTTTGGTATGTTGTAAAGGAGGTTGGCGTAAAATTGGGTTGGCATGTAAACGGCATAATCTCTGATCAGCCCGTTGGCGAGCCGGACAAGATTGCTGACAACGTTGAGGTTGACATACACCAGCAGCAGCACACTGACTGGAATGAGATCAAGACTTCAGTTCACGTAAGAACTGACGCCAAGTCAGTAAAGATCAACATCCCTCTGGATTTTGACGATATCGTTGAGAACGATGACTTTGATATCAGAGTTTACAAGGATTATTTCTCATCTGATGATCCCAGTTTCACTGGCGCTACCATTACGATCCAGCACAACAATGACGGAATCACAATAGACATCACCAACATTGACTATGAGGCCATCAAGAGCTACAAGGAGTCATTCGGCGACGGTCTGACCATTGAGATTCACAGTTATTGCACCGGCGACGATCAGGATAAGATCTGGAAAAAGGTTCAAAAGAGTGTTGTTGTTTCAACAGGCAAAGCCTGCACAGTAGTCGGACAGATTACCAGTGCATTCAATGATGAATCCTATCCTATCATTGTAAAGAACGCAGAACCAGAACCGTAAGTTCTATATTAAGCATATCACAATAATCCGGCTTTTACTTAAAGCCGGATTATTTTTTTGATACGGCAAGGGCACAAAAAAAAAAATGAATTCACTCGCGTGAACTCAATTTTTTCAATTTCCTCCGCAGGGACCTTTTCCCCTTGGAGTGAGCCTTGCAATTTTCACAAATTCTCGGGCCCGAACCTAATTACTAACCTAATTACTAACCAATTAATGCTTATGAGAATTATCCTTTGTTTTCGACCGCAAAGGTCGGTACTTTTTTAATACGTTGTTATTTAAAATACATTAAAGCGATTAAAACAAAGTTAACTGAAATTTGCAGTAATTGATTGATACATAATCATATAGCCGTCCAGAATGTCTGTAGGGCCAGATTTTACATCTATAGAAGACAAAAAATGTGGCTTGGTATATGACTACCAAGCCACAAAATTAGCACAAAATTTCGTTATTCCTTAACCTTTACTCCCTGGAGTTCCAGCATTTTGTATGCATAACGGCGTCCCATCTCACGATAACCGGCCGCATCAAAATGCAGATGATCAAATCCGGTAGTTGCACCGGCCGATGAGATAACGTATGAGCTAGGCAGAACATCAGGTAACTTTGCAATAATCTCGTTCATGGAAGCACTGCGTCCCTGCACATCGGCATTTACAACCTCACCGGCAAGCAGAGGAACTTTCTTTGCATCCAGGCCCAAATCCTCAATCAGAGTTTCATATACATACTTTACCTTTTCAGGCCAATCCTCCTCATTGATGTTTGATTCACCCTGATGCATAAGGAAACCTTTTATCACACCAAATTTCTGAGCCTCCTTGGCACAGTCAACAAGACGCTGGTAGCAGTTGTTGTCATAAGGAGCAATCCAATTCTTCATCCAGGCGGCGGCATTATCGCCATACTCCTGGGCGCGATCCTTCATGAATGCCTCAATCTTGCATCCGCCCACAGCAACATTGATAACACCTACGCGTACTTTCTCCGGCAGGTTCTCAACCATCGTACGACCGAAATAGTCAACCGGGGTAAGGCCGTTTGACTCACGGCAGAGAGGCGGAACGGCGGTGTACCATTCAAACATCTTACGTTCCATCTTGGGGAAATCAACAGCGGCCATCATCAGCCAACGGTCACTGATACCCTCGCGGTCCTGATCCTCAATGCGGGCATTGCCCTCCATGTTGGACTGACCGAAAGCCAGATAGATGTAGAAATTCTTGTCAGGTTTGGGTGACTTGGCGCCATTCTGCGAACTGCAGGCGACTGTTGCAACAAGAGCAACTGCAATGAATAATTTCTTAAGCATGATAATTGTAAAATTAATTGGTTTCAAAAACAAAGGACTATCGGCAAGTCCGTAAGCGCAAAAGTATGAAAAAAAATGCAGAGTGAAACACCCTGCATTTTTTAAGTAATATACTGACAGAATCAGATTCCGGCAGCCTCTTCAATCATCTGCTTGTTAGCGGTGATGTAGATCTCAACGCGACGGTTCTGAGCACGACCCTCTTCAGTATCGTTGCTTGCAACAGGCATTGTGAATGACATACCCTTTGTGATAAGACGATCCTTATCCATGCCGCATTTCTTGAGATAATCAGCAACAGCCTCAGCGCGCTTTGCAGAAACCTTCTCATTAGCCTGCTCTGTACCTACATTGTCTGTGTGGCCATAAACAGTGATATCAGTCTGCTCCATATCCTTCATTGACTCAGCAAACTTTGACAGGGTCTGTTTTGACTCCTCACTGAGTTTTGAACTGTTGAAACCGAACAGGATACCGCTGTCAAATGTCACCTTGATACCCTCAAGACCGTTCACGTCAGTGATTGTCTCAACCTTGGCAGCCTCAAGAGCAGCAAGTTCTGCAGCCTTTTTATCCATACGGTTACCAATTACAGCACCTGCACCGCCGCCTACGCCGGCACCAATGGCTGCGCCGATGGCAGCACTCTGTGCATCACCACCCAGAAGAACGCCGATACCAGCACCGATAGCAGCACCTGCACCGCCGCCAATCAGACCGCCATTAGCGGTTTTTGACCATGAAGAACAACCTGCAACTGAGAAAACCAGTGTTGCAGCAAGCAAGATAGAAAGTACTTTTTTCATATTAGTTTGTTTAGAGTTAAGTGTCCTTTATCCGAGATGCAAAATTATGTTTATTTTTGAATAATTGTCATTATTATCTATGTTTTTCAAAAAAAGAGATGACAAGAAAATTATGACAACAAACTAAAACACAATTTTGGAATTGTGACTATCTTTGCGGTCAAACACAACCAATTAATCCTTATATGAAAAAAAGAAACTTCTTAATTGCGGCAGCAATGCCTCTGCTTGTAGCATCATGCATGAATGTCGGTCAGCCGCAGCAAACTGAAACTGCAGTAAAAAACAACAACGTTATTGTAAATGTTCCGCGTGGCGAGCAGGCTCCTCCTGCCAATCCCGGACAGCGTAACTTTGGCGGAATGATGCCGATGGGTGGTGCAAACCGTCAGCGCACACAGCGCCCGCAAGGACAGGGACAGGGTCAGGCCGCACAGCGCCCCGCAATGCAGATGCCCGCAATGCAGCGTCCGGCAGCCCAGGTACGCACAGTATCCCTCAAGGAACTCTCTATGAGTGACCCGTTCATCTATCCCGATCCCGAGACCAAGACCTACTGGCTCACCGGCACAGGCGGCGCCCTCTACAAGAGCACTGACCTGGAGATGTGGACCGGCCCCTACAACGTAATTGACATATCCGGAACATGGATGCAGGGACAGTTTGTTGCTGCCGCTGAAATTCACAAGTTCAACGGAAAGTTCTACTATGCAGGCACATGGAACAACCACGGAGTATGCATCGAGCAGGTTCCGCGTCGTTACAACGTACCTCTTAACCAGACCCAGTTGCTGGTATCAGACAAGGTTGACGGCCCGTATCTGCCACTTGTCAAGGACTCTCTGTTCTGCCTTGGCCCCACAGACTGGGATATCATTGACGGAACTCTCTATGAGGAGAATGACACCGTATATATGGTATTCGTACATGAGTGGACACAGCTTATTGACGGAACCATGGCTTACATGCCTCTGTCAAAAGACCTGACACACCGTATTGCTGAGCCTACCACCATTTTCCGCGCATCAGAGGCTGCATGGTCAAAGGAGATGAACTCAATCGGTGAGGCCACCTTCGGCATGAAGATGCCGGGTTGGGTAACTGATGGCCCGCAGATGTTCCGCACAGAGACCGGTCGCCTGGGTATGCTCTGGTCAAGTTGGGGTGAGAACCGTTACGCAAACGGTATCGCATGGTCAGAGAGCGGCAGCATCAAGGGTCCGTGGATCCAGGAAGAGGTATCATTCAAGGGTGACAACTCAGGTCACGGTATGCTCTTCAAGACCTTTGAGGGACAGTTGCTCTACTCTGTTCACCATGACGGCGGTACCGGCCGTAAGCCTGAAATCTGGACTGTCGATGCATCAGGTGACAAACTGATTCTGGGCAAGAGGATACATTAATACACCTCTTATATAAAATAATATGCAAACCGTGGGTGTTAAGCCCGCGGTTTGTTGTATCTTCGCGCTTGCAAACAGACATACATCCATAATGAAAATTTCAAACCGCGCTGAAATCATGCCCAGTTCGCCTATCCGCAAACTGTCAGGCATAGCACAGAAAATCAAATCAGAAGGAGTTAAGGTCTATCACCTCAACATCGGTCAGCCTGACCTGCCCTCACCGCAGATTGGTCTGGACACTCTCAAAAAGATTGACCGCAATATTCTGGAATATACCCCCTCACAGGGATTCCTGAGCCTCCGCAAGAAACTGTGCGATTATTACGAGCAGTATCAGATCAAGTTCGAACCTGATGACATCATCGTAACCAGTGGCGGTTCAGAGGCGGTTCTGTTTGCGTTCATGACCTGCCTTAACCCGGGTGATGAGATCATAGTTCCGGAGCCTGCTTACGCCAACTACATGGCATTCGCAGTATCGGCCGGCGCTGTAATCAAGCCCATCGTCTCAACAATTGAGGACGGATTCGCTCTGCCCCCCATTGAAAAGTTTGAGGAACTCATCACCGAGCGCACCAAGGGTATACTCATCTGCAACCCCAACAACCCCACCGGTTACCTCTATACACGCAAGGAGATGCTCCAACTGCGTGACCTGGTCAAGAAATATGACCTGTACCTTTTTTCCGATGAGGTTTATCGCGAGTTCATATACACCGGTTCACCCTATATCTCAGCCTGCCACCTGGAGGGCATTGAGGACCATGTTATCCTGATTGACTCCGTTTCAAAGCGTTACTCTGAGTGCGGAATCCGTATCGGCGCCATCGCTACCAAGAACCAGCAGGTGCGTGATGCCGTGATGAAGTTCTGCCAGGCCCGTCTCTGCCCGCCGCTCATCGGCCAGATTGTTGCCGAGGCTTCAATATCGGCCCCGCGCGAGTACATGACCGCCACATATGAGGAGTTCATCGCCCGCCGTAAGTACCTTATTGACGGACTCAACAAGATACCGGGAGTATATTCACCCATCCCCATGGGCGCCTTCTACACCACCGCAAAACTGCCTATTGATGACTGTGAGAAGTTCTGCAAGTGGTGTCTCACCGATTTCCGCCGTGACGGCAAGACCATCATGATGGCCCCCGGCACCGGTTTCTACTCTGATCCGCAGTACGGCCGTGACCAGGTTCGTCTGGCATACGTGCTCAACATTGAGGACCTCAAGGATGCACTCAAACTCTTAGCCGAGGCTCTTGAGGAGTACAACAGCCTGCCCAAGAAATAAAATGAAGCGCGCCGCCTCACTGCTCCTTACCCTTGCCGTGGCACTGTTATGCAGCGCCGCCGCGCCCAAACGCGAGTTCCGCGGAGCATGGATACAGGCGGTCAACCATCAGTTTGAAGGCATACCCACAAGAGAACTCAAAGCTGAACTCACACGTCAACTTGACACTCTTGCATCATGCGGCATCAACGCCATACTCTTTCAGGTACGCGTTGAGGCCGACGCCCTTTACAAATCAGACCTGGAACCTTGGAGCGCATACCTGACCGGATTTCAGGGTGAAGCCCCTGATGAAGACTGGGACCCACTTCAGTTCATGATTGAAGAGTGCCACAACCGTGAAATGGAACTTCACGCCTGGATAAATCCATTCCGTGCCAAAACCACAGAGACAACAGAGTTCGCCTCAAACCATCAGATAAAGACCCACCCGGAACGCATTATTCGCTACGGAAAACTGGCCCTGTTCAACCCAGCCTTACAGGAGAACCGCGACTATATCTGCCAGGTGGCTGCCGATATCGTAACACGCTATGACATAGACGGATTTCATATTGACGATTATTTCTACCCCTACCCTGACGGTGATCTCAAGTTCAATGATGATGCATCATTCCGCAAAGATCCGCGAGGTTTCAAGAACAAGGATGACTGGCGTCGTGACAATGTGAATCTGTTTGTTGAGCAACTGTTCAATACCGTCAAGGAGATCAAGCCCTGGGTAAAATTCGGCATTTCACCTTTCGGCATATATCGCAATAAATCTGCACAGTATCCTGACGGCAGCGAATCATCGGGATTCGAGAACTGGAGCGGTCTTTATGCCGACGTACTCCTTTGGATAGAAAAGGGATGGATGGACTACTGCATTCCGCAGGTGTATTGGAACACAGGCAACAAGGCTGCCGATTACTCCATACTCACCAAGTGGTGGTCTGACCACGCAGGGGGCTGCCTGATGTATATAGGCCAGGATGTGGAACGTACCGTAAAAGGCCAGGATCCGAATCATCCTGAAAGCCACCAGTTGCGTCATAAGATGAACCTGCAGCGCATTATGAAAGGACTCCAAGGCAGTTGCCAGTGGCCGGCAAAATCAGTCGTTGACAATCCGCGCGATTATCGTACCATATTGGCAAATGAATACTACAACACTCCTGCCCTGCAGCCCATAAGCGCAAATATGCCCAAGAATACTCCGGGTAAGGTGCGTAAACTTATGCCTGTTGAGACAAAAGACGGCCCTGTGCTTTTCTGGACTGCGCCAAAAGCCAGGAAAGAGTTGGACAAGGCCACACTGTATGTAGTATATCGGTTTGAAAAAGGTCAGACTATTGAGCTTGAGAACCCGCAGCATATTGTAGCCGTCACACACCGTTCATTCATCAGCCTGCCATACCGCGACGGCAAGACACAATATATATATGTGGTGACCGCTTTGAACCGCATTCAGCGTGAATCCGCTCCGGTCAAGTGCAAAGTGAACCTTTGATTATAAATCACTCAGAAAACGCTAAAAGCGCAGAAACGCTTTAACCTTTTAAATAATCTGCACTATTTAATGTGAACACCGGGAGAAACAGCAAAAAGCAGAAATCTTTCATAGTTATCAAATAAGCAATTTAAGGTTAAAAGAAAAATCAGCGATAAAATTTTGTTTATCGCTGATTTTCTTTATGTTAACTATGTTTTCAGAAATAGCAGTTTGTTAATGATTATGTTAACGGAGTATAAATATTTAACTTCTCGCTTAACCTTCGGCCACTTTTGAACTCTTAATTACGAACGACGCAAGAAAGCAAGTTCGAAAAACAAAAAAAGAATTAGTAAAAACAAAAAAAAT
>JAFZKA010000017.1 GCA_017551925.1 Bacteroidaceae bacterium
ATTTTTTTTGTTTTTACTAATTCTTTTTTTGTTTTTCGAACTTGCTTTCTTGCGTCGTTCGTAATTAAGAGTTCAAAAGTGGCCGAAGGTTAAGCGAGAAGTT
Source organism: Bacteroidaceae bacterium (assembly GCA_017551925.1). Taxonomy (GTDB): domain Bacteria; phylum Bacteroidota; class Bacteroidia; order Bacteroidales; family Bacteroidaceae; genus Colenecus. The sequence continues at coordinate 104 of JAFZKA010000017.1, forward strand.
AAATATTTATACTCCGTTAACATAATCATTAACAAACTACCATTTCTGAAAACATAGTTAACATAAAGAAAATCAGCGATAAACAAAATTTATCGCTGATTTCTCCACTAACCCTAACTTACTTTTTTGATAACCATGAAAGATCTTTTTCTTTTGGTGTTTTTCCCGGCGTTCACATATAATAGTCATATAAGAGCAAAAGGTTAAAAGTCCGCAAAAGGGACGGTTCCTTCTGCGGACATTTATTATATTTGAAGCCGATTATTAATCCTAATGGTTCTATATATGAGAAAACTCCTTTTGCTATCTGCACTGTTTTCATTATGTGCATTTTCATTTGCCCAGCGTATGAATGTACTGGATGAGGTGAAAGCCAACCCCCAGAAATCATACGGCACCGATTACCCTTACACTTTTGATGCGCCCGCACTGACCAAGTCACCTAAAGGCTACAAACCTTTTTATATAAGCCATTATGCGCGTCACGGTTCACGTTACTACTGGAACAACTCACTTTACCTGGAACTTGACACCATCCTGACAGAGGCGCATGAAAAGCATCTGCTCAACGCCGATGGCGAAAAGTTCTACACCCAGTACAAGGCCCTCTACCGTGAGTTCATGGACGGTATGGGTGAACTTACCCGCGTGGGCTGGGATCAGCATCAGGGTATTGCCCGCAAGATGTATGAGAGTTTCCCGGAGGTATTCAAAAAAGGCGGTACCGTTCGCGCCATCTCATCAACTACGGGCCGATGCATAATCAGCATGACCGCATTCTGCCAGGCAATGGTACAGTGCAACCCCAAGATAGATATCTACGAGCAGGCCTCCAGAGCCACCTTGCATGGCGTAAAGCCCGATGCCGATGACAACCCCTACCGCAAACAGGCTCCGCGTGCCCGCCTTGAGATGGACATGAGCGGTTTCAGCCCCGCTACTGAGCAGGTAGCATCGAACGATGAGATTGTGGCGCGTCTGTTTACCAGCACAGAAGGACTCTCACGCAGTTCCCGCCGTATCTACAGCAATCTCAAGAATCTTTACACCTCACTCCCCAGCATCGGTCATGAAGAACTACTGGTCGGTCTTTTCAAGCCAGAGGAACTGACTGCCAACTGGGAGAGAAGCAACATGAACTCATACCGCAACTGGTATAGGGACATAAACGTAATGAAACCTATCGTTGAGGATATTCTTGAGCAGGCCAAACTGGTTATTGACGGCGAATGCAATGACATTGCATCCCTGCGATTCGGTCATGACACCAACCTTGGACCGCTCAACATTCTGATGGGTATCAATATGCCCAAAGAGGGTGTGACTGACCCCAATCAGCTCAAATACTATTTCCAGGATTTCCAGATAGGCAAGGCCGGCAATCTGCAGTTCATATTCTACAAGAGCAAAAAGAACCCCGAGATACTGGTCAAGTGCCTGCAGAACGGATATGAGGTGATGCTTCCGCTAGACACCGACAACTATCCTTACTACAAGTGGACTGATTTCTACAACTACTACAACAACCTCTGCAAAGATTGACGCCTCATTCAACCGGCTTGGAGGGCTGCATTTCCCAACCCGTGATGGTTGAGAAATATGGAATCAGCGCATAAGCCAGTTTGATGTGCGCTTTCCAATTGGGATGCCAGTCAGCACCCAGTTCCTGGTCGTTGTCTAGATGCACGGCCTGGAACATACCGTCATAATAGACATTCCTGTATCCGCACTCCTCAACGCATTCGCGCACAAAGTCAAACAGAAGTTTGTCAACCTTGGTCGATACGCACAGAATGGGATGGTCCTCACCGTAATAATCCTTGATGGATTTGAGCAGGCGTTTGTAGTTACGCTTGAACACATCGCGCATGGGCTGGCGCTCGGTTGAGAAATCATTCTGCCCCAGGTAAATCATAGTGATGTCCGGTTTGAGACCGCCCGGTTCCCATTTGGGCTGACGGGCATTGTCAAATGTGCAGCCGTAACGGTCAGGCATGTACCAGCGTGACTGCTTGTCGCCATCGTCATAGTTTCTTGCGATACCCTTGCCTGAATGTGATACGGTTATGAAATCAGCATCAAAATATCGGGCCAGAAGCGCGCAGTAAGTCTTTGATGTGTTTTGAGTCTCAGGAGTATAACGGTTGCGTGAAATGCTGTTCTCTATGCCGTAACCGCATGTATATGAATCGCCCACAAATTCAATGAGCCGATCCTTGACCGGTGCGGCCTGTAATAGACCTTTGCCGGTAATGAACTCGTGAAAGGTAACCTTACCCTGATCAGCCTCAGTGCGTTTCTGGATAATCACGGAATGGGTGGCCTGTTTCTTTCCTTTCTTGAAATCAGCAGCGGTCACAATGCTGAGCAGCGTATCCTTTGAGTTGATGCACAGAACCTTATCGGCCTCAGCGCTCATATCGCGGTCAATCCACACATTGAAATAGTCCTTACCGGTGTCCGATGCACGCACGGCCAGAGATTCGCCCTGAAATGATATCTTGGCGTAAGTGGAACTCCAGTCAAAACTCACACCGTCGGCCTCAGTGAGCGTACGGCCCACGTATGTGATGCGGCTGTCAGATGCCGGAACGGTAACATCGGGAAAAACAGGGGCAGCCACCAATAGTGCTGCAACGGTCAAAAGCATTCTGTTCATAATTCAATAAGGATAATTCTGTGCGAATATACGCAATCCCGCGATTCCAGCCAAAATGTTAAAGTATGTAAAACGTTTGGTGCGTTCAAAACAGTCGCGTACATTTGCGATATCAATTTGATATCAAAAACAAATCAAAACAATAAAAGTTATGGAAACAAAAGAATTTGAGTTTAAGGGATTTAAGATGAGCGGCTTTGCAGGTTTGCTTATGGAATTGTGCTTTGTAGGATTAATTGTAGCCGCAGGCGTGTACAACTATGACTTTATCATTCCGATTATCATTATCCTGCTGGTAATATCAGCAAAAGGATTTGTTCAGTTGGAGCCCAATGAGGCACGTGCAATGGTGTTCTTTGGAAAATACAGAGGCACATTCCGTGAGAACGGTTTCTGGTGGGTCAATCCGCTGCTTACCAAGAAAAAGGTGTCACTGCGCGCCCGCAACCTGAATGCCGAGGCAATCAAGGTTAATGACAAGAGCGGCAACCCTATCATGATAGGTCTGGTAATGGTTTGGAGAATACGTGACGTGTATAAAGCCCTGTTTGAGATAGATTCACAGACAATGGGTCAGACACCCGGCGGTGTGGCAACACTCAACGCTACAATGAGAGCCTTTGAGAACTTTGTATCTGTTCAGTCCGATGCAGCCCTGCGTCAGGTGGCAGGCCGTTACAACTATGATGAGAACGGTGGTGTCGATGGTTCAGTAACATTGCGCTCCGGTGCCGATGAAATCAATGAGGCTCTTAAGCAGACCCTTAATGAACGCCTTGCTATTGCGGGAATCGAGGCTGTTGAGGCCCGCATCAACTACCTGGCATATGCTCCTGAGATTGCAGCAGTAATGCTCCGTCGCCAGCAGGCTGATGCTATCATATCGGCCCGTGAAAAGATTGTTGAGGGTGCCGTTTCAATGGTCAAGATGGCTCTTGACAACCTCAAGCAGGAAGGTGTGGTTGAACTTGATGAAGAGCGTAAAGCTGCAATGGTAAGCAATCTGCTCGTAGTGCTCTGCGGCGATGAGCCTGCAGCACCTGTAGTCAACACCGGAACACTCTATAATTAATAAGGTACAGATGGCTAAAGACGCTGACTCCAAAAGTTTTCTGCTGAGAGTGGACTCTGCGACAATGGAGGCCCTGGAACAATGGGCCGCCAGCGAGTTCCGCAGCGTGAACGGCCAGTTGCAATGGATAATTGCCGACGCCCTGCGTCGCGCCGGCCGTAAACCAAAGAATGTATCGGACAAAAATGACAAATGAATATGAGACAGCCCCAAATAATACACGAGCACTATAATGCAAAACCATGGTTTAGTATTATACTGGAATTTCTTACCATTGCCTTTCTGGTCTCAACTCAAGGCATGTCATTCTTAAACAAACAATATCCCGATACATCTTTAGCACTCAAGATTGTGATCCTGGGCATTCCTGTGCTATATCTGGTTTTGGTCTTTCTTGACGGGCTCTATTGGAAAAGGAAACCTACGATAGTTGTCTATAATGACCGTCTTGAGGTTAGGAAACCGCTCAGTTTGAACAGAACAGAGATAATGTATTCCGATATCAGGAATGTGGATTGCCAATTCACGCAGTTGATGATTTGGCGTAATGAAATATCGGCTCCTGAATGTTACAACATGGGCGTAAAGGCAAAGATTGCAGAGGAGACCTTTAATTATATAAGGAGCAGTTTTGACAAATACTGTTTGGAGAACAACATCAAACCTGCACCTCTAGAGAGCTTGCCCCAAAAGAAAACAAGTCTGCAACAGGCGGTAATGATCATTACAATGCTGGCTGTCCTTGCTCTCTTCTTTATTCTGTCAAAGAATTGACGGGAGTTCGCTTGACACAGTAGGGACTGACATGAACCCCAAAAGTTAGACAAAAAACTTTTGGGGTTTCTTATGTCAAAAATTCATTCTTATGAAGATCGCCTCAATTACATGAAGATGATTGAGGATGGGTATAGTGAATACTATATCCACAAACGCTATGGTA
>JAFZKA010000018.1 GCA_017551925.1 Bacteroidaceae bacterium
CCGGCCTGACCGCCGTACCATGCCTGCAGCAGTGCCTGATACTGATTCTCAACGGCACCGAATCCGATGGCCGAACCGGAGCAGTTAACCAGAATGACGGGCTTGCCGGTCTTGTACATTGCTTCGAGCAGGTTCAGCTGTACCTTGGGCAGTTCAATCTTGGTGCGGTCACCACCTGAGAATCCCTCATAGTTTACACGCATCTCCTCTCCCTCCAGACGGGCCGATATACCTGATACCATGATGATTACATCGGCATCCTTAACCTTCTGTGCAACTGACTCAAACTCGGCAAGTTTGCGCTGGCTGAGTTCAAATGTCAGGTATGCGGAGCCGGTCTCACCCTTGGTGTACTCAAGCTCAATATTATAGGTCTGGCCCTTTACTACCTTGAACGAAGGTGTCTGCATCTGACCGCCACGACCGAATCCGCCACCGAAACCGCCACGGCCCTGTGCGGGCTGTTTCTGCTCGGCAATAACCTTTCCGTTTACGGTGAGTTTCCAGGTGTCGTTACCACGCACGCTGTAACTCAAGTCACCTGTAAAGTCTGCCTTGTAGGTACCGGTCATGCGGGCTGAGAAGTTGTTCATCTCAACATTGTCGGCAAAACGGTAGTCACCCATGGTGCGCATGTTGATCTCATTGTAGAAACCTGCATTGACGGCCTTGCCGCTCATGGTAGTGTTGTTCCAGAACTCTGCATAGAGTCCACGGCCGTTGTTCAAGTCCTGCAGATGGTTTACAGTCAGATAGTCATCGGCCAGCTCACAACCGCGGTCATAGATTATTTTGGCGTTAGGAGCCTTGGCCTTGATGGCCTGCAGGATAGAAATCTGGTTCTCACGTGTGGGGGTACCGTTGTAGTTGCCATACTGCATTGATACGTTATCGGCATTGGGGCCGACAATTGCAATGGTCAGACCCTCTTTCTTGAGAGGCAGAATGTTATTCTTGTTTTTGAGCAGAACCATAGCCTCATCGGCAGCCTTGTGTGCCAGAGCGGCGTGTGCAGGGCTGCTTATGTCATCGGCACCAAGGTCTTTCCAGGGATCCATCTCAACGGGATCATGCATGCCAAGTTCAAAGCGTGAGCGCAGGATTCGGCGCAGTGAAACGTCCAGATCGGCCTCATTAATCTTACCCTCCTGCATGGCCTGCACCAGAGCGTTGTAACTGGTACCGCACTCAATGTCAGTACCTGACAGTACAGCATCGACACTGGCATCAATGGCGTTTGCGTGGGTCTCATGCTGGCCGCGGGTATAGAAGTTGTTGATGGCACCGCAGTCCGATACCACCAGGGCCTTGAATCCCCACTTGTTACGCAGAATATCGATGAGCAGACGGTCGCTGCCGCAGCAGGGCTCGCCCTCATATGCGTTGTAGGCGCACATAACCTCCTGAACGTTAGCCTCGGTCACCAGAGTCTTGAATGCGGGCAGATAAGTCTCCCACAGGTCACGCTGGCTTACGCTAACATTGAAACGATGACGATTGGCCTCCAGACCGCTATGAACGGCGTAGTGCTTGGCGCAGGCGTGTGTCTTGTAGTACTTGGGGTTGTCTCCCTGCATACCTTTTACAAGGGCGGTACCCATCTTACCCGTCAGGTACGGGTCCTCACCGCTGGTCTCCTGGCCGCGTCCCCAGCGCGGATCACGGAATATGTTGATGTTGGGGCACCAGAATGAAAGGCCCTGATGCCATGAACCGCCTGTGGCACGTGTTTTACCAAACTGGTTGTGGTCCGATGTATTCCAATGTGCACGGGCCTCATCGGACACAACGGTATAAACATCATACTGCTGTGCATCATCAAAAGTAGCAGCAAGGGCTATTGCCTGCGGGAATACGGTTGCACCGTTCATGCAGATACCGTGGCAGGCCTCTGACCACCAGTTGTAGGCAGGAATGCCCAGGCTGTCAATGGAGATTGAGCCGTTCATCATAAGGCCCACTTTCTCCTCAGGGGTCAACAATGAGAGCAGGTTCTCTACCCTCTTTTCAATTTTAAGGTTGGGATTCTGGAACGGGTACTCATACTTGGAGTTTCCGTTTCCACATGCCATAAGTGACAGCGCTGCTGCCCCTACGGCCAAAGCATTTAAGATTTTCATAATGGGTTATGTTGGTTAGTGTAGAGTAAAGTTTTTTATGGCCACGAATTTCACGAATTCACACGAATCCTATTACACAGGTTGTATTCGAGTAGATTCGTGTAATTCGTGGTCAAATATTCAATTGGTAGCAGTACTGATCTCCTGGCGGTAACTGCGGCGGGGAGTTTCCTCAACTGGGGTTTCATCATGAGCCTTGAAATCCTCCCAGTAGTCAATCTTGGCCTGATAGAACTTACGGACATCCTCCCAGCGGTAGTACGGGCGCAGTTCCCGACCCTTGGCATCCTTGTAGAACGGAACGCTTTCAGGCAGAGTGGCCTCATTCTCATTCATCAGGAACTTGACAATCACCTCACCCTTTTTGTTGCGGAAGAACACCCACTGCACGTTGCCGCCCATATAAGCGTAATTGTATGCTGCCCAATGGTCAGCCACGCTCTCCAGGTCATCGGTGCTGTAACCGGAATCATTCAGGTCTAGCAGTGAGAAGAATGACATAAGTGTCACCTCATGACCGTAACGCAGTATAACGCTTACGCCGTTGCCTGCCAGAGCTTCATCGGCAAAGTCCAGAAAGTTCTGAAGGGTTACGCAGTGACCGTAAGGTACCACGTTGTCAGTGAGCGGTGAATATCCGCCCTGTGAGTACCAGCGCATGTTGTTCATAAGGAACAGGTCATACCACTCATCATATGTGAAAACGTCATTCAGGTCAACACCCGGGTCCGATCCTTGCACATATGATGCCATATCATAAAGTGATGAATAGAGGCTGCCGCTCTGGTCACGTCCGCCGGCTGTCTTAATGTACTCCGGATCCTTGAACAGCGCTTTCATAAGACGCTCAGGATGCGTGTGACGCTGGTTGAATTCCGATACAGCCGCACTTATCTTGCGCTTGTGGGCCGATACCGCCTTGTCCTCAGTGTACATCCAGGGCTCATCATGGTTGCTGGAGTCATAGTCAAACTTAATCTTGGGGCGCATGCGCAGAATCTGCATCAGGGCCGAATATTCACTCACCAGCACGCGGTGTGATGTTGTGGAACGGGCCATGATGATCTTGTCATTCGTAAACAGTTCCGGATAGTTCTCAACCATGCGGCGGGCAATGTCACGATGCTGCTGCATACCTTTCTGCGTAAGGTCACCCGCACGCTGGTCAGCCTCAGCGCGGATAATCTCCACGCGACGCAGCACGTCCTTACCAAAATCAGTCAGTGCGCCCGCATCATCGGCCTCCTTGAGTATGTTGTACGGACGGTCATAGTTCGATGCATTGTCCAGAAAACGTGACCCGTGACGCCCGAAGTGAGTCAGATAAACAGGCTTGAAACCCTTGGGTGCCGGTGTAAGAGGCTCAGTCGGCGCCTCGTATGCATAAACAGAACCGGCCATCTTCTTGACGTTGTCAGCATTGACATCACCTTTTTTGATAATATCCGCCTTAACAGCAGTTACGGCCAATATCGCCAGCCCAAAAACAGCCAGCCTACGTAGTCCTTTTGCAACCATAAATTCAATAATTCTCATATTTGTTTTATTTGAACCCAACTCATGTTTTTACAAAAATAGAATTATTAAACCATATGTGCAATAACACATTAGGGATACGGTCCCATTTGTAGCAAAATCAAGAATCTGCAGAATACAACCTGGCAAAATCCTGGAGTCGTTGGATTTCGACTTTGGGGAAATCAATAGTTTTCAGGATATCAAAATGCGTATCGTTGGTTACAATAAGCTCTGCATTACCGCAAATAGCGCAATCAACAAACTTATTGTCATCCGGATCTTCCTTGATAAGATTATAGAAAAATGTAGGACTGACCCTTCTCAAAGAAGGTAGTTTCAATAAGGTATTGATAACGCTATCAGCAATTTCAGGAAGAGTTTTTAAAGAGAGAATCTCCTCATATTCAGATAAGATATCTGTCGATACGCATAAGCAGATATCACCCTTAAGGATTCCGGTCCATACATTATGATAAGGACTCACTGAAGGAAGAATTGCCAGCAGGCAATTCGTATCAAGGACTATAGTTCTCATGGCATTAATTAATGTCTTTTATTTTTCTGGTTGGTACGGTGTTCTTAAATGTTCGTCTAATATGGAATTAATCTCATTAACGCCCCACTTCTTCTCTGCCCAAAACTTGTCAATAGACTCCTGAGTCTTAACAGCAACCTCATCAGACACAACGTCAAAAGGAATTCTGCCCCTCTGCACAACCGCGCGGGCAAAAACATTCATAGCAGCATTGGCGCTCATGCCAAACTGACTGCAAAGTGCATCAAATGATGACTTCAGATTAGCGTCCATCCGGACAGTCATAGAAACCTGCGGCATATCACGATCAATTAATCCGATGCAAATGTAATCAATTTAAATCAATCTGCAATAATTTTCAATCATTTTCACAAGCACTTTACACACTTTACAAGGAGCAAGGCTCGGAGATGGCTCGGAGATGAGACGTAGATGACTCGGAGATGAACGGCGCGGATTGCTCTCGCAAGGATGCGGGGAATCTTTTCATGACACAGTAGGGACTGTCCCTACCGTGTCATTTTTCCTATTTCAATACACATACAAACTCACCGACAATCCGATACGAATCTGCATCGTCCGATGAGATGGAGATGGTATTATAGTCTTTGTTATGAGGTCTCAGTTCTATCGTCTCGTGTTGCCAATTGCCTTCTTCGTCATAACTCTTTTTGCTGTAATACTCTTTAATTGAATACGCTCCAGAGTTGTCAGCATCGTAATAGTTCAAGTGTTGTGCCAGTACAATCTTTCCTTGACGGCTTCCGGCGGGATTTGCGCGGAACACGCAGTAATCGCCATTATAAATGACCGGTTCCATTGAATTGCCGACTGCCTTAACTACAAACATATTGCGATTAAGACGTCCTATTCCTGTAGCCTGAATCCATCCTAATTCACCCACCTCTTCGCCCTCGCCAAAGTAACCACAGGCTGCCTTCATAGAGTAAACCGGCAAGAAATCTATATATTTGACTTCATCATTAACGGTAGGCTCAACACGAATCTCTTCAACTTCTACCTTGGGCGCTGACATCAACTGACGGAAATGCTCTGCAAGAGCCGCATCGCAGCAATATACATAGCAGCCCTTCATGCCGCGAGTCATCAGTGTGCGATAGGTATTCTTGATTATCTGATCAGCATGTCGCATAGCCTCAACTGGATTCTGATTATACATCTGCCTAAATCCCCACAGAGACTTGTCGGTACTTGAACGTTTGAATCCGTCCGTCACAATATGTCCATCCCTGAAAGTCATATCAGGTCCAATAATCACGCCCACATAGTCCAACTCAAGTCCTTGACAAGTGTGTATGCAGCCAATCTGCTCAATAGAGTCGCGTCCAATCAGCCAAGGTTCGCCACCCTGAAAATTCCATTTTTTTCGGAATGAGAATTCAGGAAAACAAATATCATAGGCTTCCCTGTTTTGCTTGCTCACCCAGTCCCAACAGTAGCCGGCAACTACCCTACTTTTGTTGTTCACTTCATTCTTACGGTAAATCTCATTGAACAATTCCAAAGGCGAGTCATAAACGCGGAAATCAAAATCCTCATCAGTTAGGATAATGTTTGCGGTCTCACGAATCTGGATGGCATTGTCTATCCAACTCAGGTAACCGTCAGAACCGTTGCAACGGAATTGGGAACTTAGATGCTCCAGATGAACATCGGCACCTAGTTCCTCTGCACAAGCCTTGATTGATTGCACACTGCCTATGTCTTTCATATGGATGCGTTGATAGTCATCAACAAAGAAGACGGTGAAACGTGCAGTATTAATTATCTCCTTGATCTGGTTCTCGCCGCGGTTAGCATATAACCCACTCTTGAGATTAAGCCTATGAGCCTCATCCACCACAAGCGCTCCGATAGAATCCTTTGGAGCCTCAGTAAACTGGCCGCTACCCACAAACAGATTATTGATATATGTCTTCTTGAATGATCCAGACAGTTTTATACTGTAAACATCACGAGGAGCCTGATTTTTGGTAACGTATTGCGCTGCAATCCCATCATTGGTCAGTTTGACCAACAGGTTCACCGCGAGAACGCTCTTACCTGTTCCCGGCCCGCCCTCAACAATAAGCACTTGTTTCTTGCCGTTTTGCGCTTTGTTTGCCAAATATACGGCAGTTTCATACACCACCTTCTGGTCATCAATCATCTTGAACTCCTCATTACCCTGAAGCATGGATACAAGTGAATCAGCCAACTGCTTGGACGGACGCAAACACCCGTGATCAATCTTCCAGATAACATCATCCCTTGATGACTGCTTGATATGATGCAGTATGAATTCCTGAAGGCGTGCAGCATCATTCTTAAGAAAAACAGGGGCTAACGCGGTATAATCAGCGTATTCAGCACCATCTATAACACCATCAGGTGTATAATTGTGCAGATAAGCGCAAGGTGAAATTTCAACACCCTCATTCTGAACGGTCAAATTGTAATTAGACAACATGTAGGCATAAGACCACGCCTGATATGAGGGATGCACAGTCTCAGCCGGCCCACCCTGAAAACGGGTCACCACTACGCCCGGCTTTGATGTAGGAATGGCCGTATCCCACTGCTTGAGTTCAACAACCACCAAATGAGAATGATTCTGACCATCCAGTCCCGATACTATAAAATCAACGCGCTTGGATGTAAGCGGAATCTGATACTCAATGGCTATACCAACATCATCAGGCAAAGTCGAAGTATTGACCACCCGATACATATACTGCATAGAGTTCTTCCAGGAACGGACCTCGTTGGGCGAAGTGTGTCGACCCAGATGCTCGTAAAATGCCTGATCTATGTTATCGGCAATGACATCATTGAAGACGTCATCAACAAACTGTTTCTTGGTAGCCTTATAGATAATCATAGTTCGTTGTATTTCTTTGCACTCCCATATGCCTTGCTCACCGGATATTTCTCGGCGTTCCTTTTTATCTTATCCAAAACAATCTGCTTAATATCAAGATTATACTTATCAGCAATGAGGATAGCATAGTTCAAAATATCAGCCAACTCCTCCTTGACCTTCTCTGGATTGACATCCTCCGGCTTTTTCCACAAAAAAGCCTCATTCAACTCGGCAGCCTCAATCGATAAGGCCAAAGCCAAGTCTTTTCCATTATGAAACTGATCCCAATCACGCTCCTGTGTGAATGTTACTACTGCTTTGCGAAGTTCTTCAAGATCACTCATAAACTATCCTTTTTGATCTATTATTACATAGCGGTTGGTTAGTGCTGTTTCAAAGTTATATATTATTGGGAATTGTAGAAAATAAATCCATATCTTTACTGCAGACAATTGCTAAGCAGTAAAAAAAGAATATCAAAAAAGACTATTAGATGTCGTTCGACGAAGGTTTTATTTTACAAAAGACAGTGGATTGGTAGTTGTTAAATGACGGATTTACCATTCCTATTTCTGCATATGCAGCATTAGCATTTTCTGTTTTTTCAATATATTTGTGCAAGCAATCAAAATAAAAGCCAGTATATGAAAAGGTTAACAAACCTCTTACTCTGCCTCTTTCTTCTCTTTTTGAGTTGCGATAAGGATAGTGAAAAACTATCGGCAGACTATTACGTTAGATACGAATTTGGTCTCACATATTCAAATCCAATGGGAGGGACGAAATATACCAATAAGACTATTAGCATTACTACCGATTCCGGTATTATTGAAGTTGCCACCACTAGCAATGCTTATACCGAGACCATTGGTCCAGTTAATAAGGGATTTAATGCAAGTATTACTGTTAATTTTGATGGGAGTAGTGGTGGTGGTACAACAAACTTGAAAATATATGTTGCAAGAGGATCCGAACCATTTGTTCTCAAAGCATCTTCAAATAGAACAACCGCTTCTTATATAATTGATTTTTAATTTACAACAACTTTAGTGATGTGAATTCCGAATGACCACTAGTAGTAACGACTGGATTAAGCTTTATTGCTTGAACCTTTATTCCATGCTTTAAATTCCCATTGAATAGGAAACAAGTCTTTTACGTTATCCCTTATTCCGTTTTGGAATAATTCATAATTGCCTTCTGCTTCACTGCTGAGTTTCTTACTCCAGGGTAGATAATCACTAAGTTTAGCTTTAATACACTTTTCCTTTTTTGCTATCTTCACAATTATCTCATCTATTGGCACATGTAAAAAAGGTATTAGGCAAAATATGGGTTTATAATCAAGAACTAATAGATATTTCAGAGTCATGTTGATCCATTTCTGAGCTTGTCCAAATGTGTAATAATTATGGCAAGTAATGACTTCACATAGTTGCATATGCCATTGATCAAACGAAGTTTGGTCTTGAATCTTGATTATGTTTGCTTTTGTTATTTGTTCAATTAGAGATACGCGAACCTCTTTCTTCCTATCTTCCCATTTTTGAGGATTGTTTTTTGTTTCCAATGTTCTATTCATATCTCTGTAAGCACGGTTAATGGCTAATTCTTTTTTACCATTTTCAGAAAGAACCTTTTCTGCATATTCATGACCAAACAAGGATGCTTTTAGAAAATTAAGAAGATCATCACTATCTATTACATTTTCAGCCATATTGATATTTCTGTTTATCGTTTATTTGTTGCGAATGTATAATTTTTCTTTGACTATAAAAAAGAGTGCTGATAATTTGCTTATATCGGGAATATTTCCTACCTTAGTTCTGTCAATGAGTGCGGGTTCTCCCACTCTACAAAAATTCCTATTTATTTATTAACTACCGGCAGCGGATCCTGACCTGTCAGGCTGCTGTGCGCGCCAGACAGCGATGCAGGTTTGGAACCGCCAAGGTTTCAAAAAACAGTACTATTATGAGAAAACCTGCTTTTTATTACAGGCTGACTGCTCATGGAAAGAAAATTTATGAGCACAATGACAAACCGTTGTCTGAAAGATTTATTAAACTGATGAACCAGTTGAGGCCCAGCAAGGATGCCGATGAGCACATGTTCTACAATGATGAGGAAATTGAGTTTCTGGCAAAAGAGAATCTGGCGCTATTAGGCGAACTGCATGATGCAGAAGCTTGGTGGTATATGATGAGTGATTAAATATTAAATATCTAATAATCAAATAATTATAGTAAATAACTATTTCAAAAGTCTTAACCAAACTTAACAACTTTCCTTGTTCTCATACTGGAAAAACAGCGTACGTTTGCATCAAGATTAACACGCTGATTATTAATTATTTAAATAATATAAAGCAATATGATTTGTGATTATCAGACTAATAAAGTTTATCTGGCCAAAGGCCTGGTACATTACTTGCAGGTGTTCAAGAATCTGCTTTATGCCCTGATTACTGAAAGGATATCTTTTTGTTTACCTGCCAGGACAACATCAAAGAAACACGTGTGGTTACGTGATTATATGCCCATTCAACTGAGCGGGAACAGTTACTTGCGATACGATTACAGACCGGATTACCTGAAAGGTTATGAAGAGTACATTCCGGATTACAAAGCCATAGATAAGGATCTGAATCTGGACTGCATCTGCACGGATATAGTGCTTGATGGAGGCAATGTGATAAAGTGTGGCCACAAGGTCATAATGACTGACAAGGTCCTGATGGAGAATCATACCAGGTACAAAAAAAATGAGTTGCTGGCCACACTGGAAAGACTCTTTGATGCCGAGGTTGTACTTATTCCCTGGGACCGGTATGATGTGTATGGCCACGCTGACGGTATGGTGCGTTACATAGAAGGCAACAGAGTGCTCTTGAACAACTATGCGGACTTTGATCCGAATCTGCGAAAGTGTTTGCTGGATGCGCTTACCCCCCACTTTGAGGTGGAAGAACTGCACTATGGGCATCGGCCCCAGAGCAAATATTCATGGGCATACATAAACTTTCTGCAGACTGAGAATTGCATTTTTGTGCCTGGTCTGGGAATTAAGGAGGACTGCCTGGCTATGGAACAGATTAAGGAGTTCTATCCACAGCACAATGTGATAATGATTGACGGCTGCCGCAGTCTGGTGCGTGACGGCGGGGCTTTGAACTGCTGCAGTTGGAATGTTTTGAGTTAATAAAGTGATTTGTATATGTTTACAGGAAAGTTTATTGACAACCTCTATTATGATGGAGTGAATTTACGAGCAAAAGGAAAAAGCGGAGAACTCAGTAAGGTCTTCTTAAAACAAGGCCAGTTGGATGGCGCATGTGTTATTTACAGTCTTATGATGATGCTCATTTTTCAACAAAAGCTGGACTGGGATGATTTGAGACAAAGGGCGATATACAGTAATGATGATTTTGTAGAATCAATACAAAGAAAGTTTCTGAAGTATGGTCTGAAAGGAGGTCCCAAACGCGGCCATAGAATGCTTGATGTCTCTAAAAAACTGAATGATTGTCTGAACCAGCATTTATCAGAGTATTATACTTGTGACAAACGAACATGGTACACGGTATCCCGGCATGAATTATATGAAAAGATTAAAAACCAGTTGGATTTGGGTAAGCCCGTAATGTTAGGTTCGCACGGCGAAAAAGGCCCTGGGCATGCTGTTGTTGCCATAGGATATTCAAGGGAACACCCAAAGAAGTTGCGGCTGTTCTGCCTGGACCCAAGCAGTTTTATTCCATATATGCAATTGTGGAATAACGTTATTGACGTTGATTATCTTGCTGAAGATGATTCATTAACTGACTACGACCATCATTTTGAAGACAAGATCATAGTAAGCAGAATCTTAATCATCAACGACCCACCCCAACCCGTGCTGCCGTTTGATCCAGAGAGCAATGCCATTCCATTCTAAAAAAGTGTGTATATTTACAATCAGCAATAAAAATCAAACTAATTGAATTAATATGATTAACGACAATTTCATTAAGAATCACACCCTGCTTGAATGCCTGCAGGAGTTTAAAGGTGCCCATTATGACTCAAAGAGCCGTCTGGATTCTGTAACTGAAGAGTTCAAAGCACTGGCCAAAAAACTCCTGTATGGTGGTTATTTCCTAATAAGTGATAACAACCAGGAAATATTGAAGATAGAACTTCGCTCTGTTGAATTCTATTATCACGAAGAGAAGGATGATCTCGTTGATAAGAATGATAAAGATGATAAGATTATTTGTGATCCTATCATGTATCATAAGAACCCAAAGACTGGCAAGAAAAAGGAACCTTTTAAGACTGGCGTTTTGAATCCCCATCAGTCTGGGATAGACATTACATTTGAGGATTACTCAGAAGGAAAAAAAGCGGAAGATGTGGTATATCGTGCTTCAGCACTTATTCGTTCTTTTGTTGTAATTAAAGGGGATGATAGAAAAACAGATGAACGTTCTACTCATCTATATGATTATTTCTTGAATAACAGCCCACTTGCGCCTAATACTGAAATTAAGATTAAATGGGTTGATGCTGAAGAAAGTATCAAAGATGAGCTTTATTGGGGTCACCGCTTAAATGTCTTTACCTTTGATGAGAAAGGTAACAAGACAACCAATATCGATAATAGAAAGTGGGGATTTGCCAGATTACCGATTGAAATCACACATAAAGATAAGAACAAGAAAAGCACTCCTGAAACTTACAAACAAGTGTAGGCTACAGTTTCTTGAGGGCACGGGCCAATTGGTCGGGGCAGCTGGTGCCTCGGCCGTTGCATTGGATTCCTTCAAGGCGGGCGATGGCATCGGACAACTTCATGCCGGCTACGAGAGCGCCTATGCCCTGCAGGTTGCCGTTGCAGCCGCCAGTGAAGCGTACGCTGCGGATGGTATCGGAATCGGTCTCTATGTCTATGAGTTCAGAGCAGACAAGGGCGCAGGTCTGGAATGTGGTGCAGCGGATACCGTTTTCTGTATTATCGGATATCAATGTTACGTCAAACATTGTGATGTGACCCCAATTGTACTTTTTTATTCAGTTTGTGCTATTCTTATGGGCAGACGGGACGGATGGAGAAGCCGTAGCCGCGGCCGTAGTAGTTCGCGAGCACGTATCTGGAACGGAAGTCGATGCCCCACGCGTAGTCTGGGGAGTCCGTGTAGAGCGAGCTGGACCAGTAGTAGCCGTTGGAGCCAACACTGCCGAGGTCAGTGTCGTTACGATACCCGGCAGCCGGGAGGAAAATTAAGCGGTCTTTATAACCTTCCTTTTGGCTTGTTACCTTGTAACCGGCTATACCTCCAAATTCTGTATTACCTGCATCTATCCAGTTCCATTTGCAGTTTTTATCATCCAGCAACTCATCCCAATCTGCCTTTGTGGGCATACGCCAACTGCCACCCCACTTGTAACCGGCTGCATCATCCTCTGCGTCAAGAGTAGTCTTGGAGTCTTGAAAATCATTATAGCCATAATTGCTGTTGTTGCAGTACTTGTTCAGAGTAGTGTATGAGCCTTCGCACCACTTGTAAGTGGTCCAGGCATAGCCGTACTCTTTCTTCTTGTCATCTTTCCCATAAGTTTTCAGATTATCCTGAGCATGGCCGGACTCGTAGTATGGTACGGTATCGCCCCAGGCAAAGTAGTCACCGTACTCCTCCGGTTTAGTGGCACCTACGTTGCAGGTGGCCCATTTGAGGCCGGAAGGGAGACCCAGATCTACGTACTCGTGGCCGTTGTTGTAGGGATCCACTGGAACGGGATCAGTATCATCGCTGCTATCATGGCAGCAACAGCCTGTAAACATCAGAGCGCCTATCAGGAGCCCCTTGGGTAATAAAGAAAAGGAGTATTTAATCATTGCTTTGTAATTAGGTTCTGTTTTAGCTTTCTGCAAAAATACAAAAATAAGTAAAACACAAACTGTCCCTAGACCTACTCTGTTACTATTATGGGGTCTGCACCGTAGTTGTTGGGGCCCTCGGTGCCGGGACGGGTCAAGAGCACTATGCGCAGTATGAACAGTGCCATTAAAGCCTAAGTATCTTTTTACATTCTTTATCTATATGATCAATGCCATATAAAAGACTTTTTCCATCAATACCCATCCAAGTAAAGAGTTTAAGAATACGTTGGTATTCTTGTTGGACATAAACCACTGATTTCAAAATCTTTAAATTTCATGATAAAGGTATTGTTTTTCAAATTAATGCATTATATTTGCAGTGTTTATTCCCGGTAACCTCTGGATTACTCCAAGTTATCGGGTTTCGTTTTTTTAGGTATTATCAGGCGTTTTGTGGTCTTAGTTTTCCTAACTCTATATCTAAATCAACGACTTGTTGCAAAGATAACATAACATATCGATAGAAACTATCTAACGAATTCCTTTTTTTTCTTCTCGGCTTGAGCTACCTTTGAAAATAGTTATGAACAAAACTGAACGCATTACCCCAGAAATGATTGAGTCCCTTAAAGAGGGAGAGATTTTTGTGTTTGGCAGCAACATGTACGGTAATCATGCCGGAGGTGCTGCCAGGTTTGCTGTGCTGAGATTCGGAGCCATCTGGGGCCAAGGTGAAGGGCTGCAGGGGCAGTCATACGCTATCCCCACTATGGAGGGCATGAGTAATATGATTCCTGCCATAAACAGATTCATTGCTTTTGCTAAAGAACATCAGGAACTCAGGTTCTATGTTACGGCTATTGCCTGCGGCATTGCCGGTTATACTCCAGAGGAGATTGCTCCGCACTTTAAGGATGCGGTCAACCTGCAGAATGTTTACCTGCCTCTTTCGTTCTGGAAGGTGATTGAAGGAAAATAACCTTACTTCTTTACAGTTTCTTGAGAGCGCGCGCTAATTGGTCGGGGCAACTGGTGACTCGGCCGTTGCAGCCAGGTTACGTCAAACATTGGTGTTAATTTTGGGTGGGCAAAGATACAAAAATAAAAAAATACAATTGGGGTGACTCGAAGATAGTTATTAAAGAATTTGGATAAAAGTTTGCTGGGACCAACTATTGGCATTACCTTTGCAACACCAGAACCCGCCAAGCCTCTCAACGATGCTCAAATGTGCGGGTCGTTTTTTTGATACCGGTTAATGTTATCAAGTGGAGGATGGAATCACTTTTTATGTAGAGGAAATACGCGGGGGACGTCACGAACTGGCGGCCAGTTCCATGTATAAACGAAAAAAAGAAGACTCACCGACGCAAATAGACTGAACTACGCAGATTTCGGATTTGTCTCCCTACTTTTTGTGCAAAAATATTATTTTCTCCCTACTTTTACAAATTTTCTCCCTATTTTCTAGTATCTGTGGATTTTGAACTTGTGGCACAGGGATCTGATCCCTTTGTGTCTTTGAGATTAAAACACTATCTTTGCTATCCGTAAAAGTTATGAGACTATGCTTACTGAGAATATCGCAATAACAAGGATTATTATCAGTGCCTTGTTGGGCTGTTGTATTGGAATAGAACGCTACATACACAAGCATCCTGCAGGAGTCAGGACATTCACGCTTATCTGCATGGCCTCTACACTGGCCACACTGGCTTCAATCTGGATTTGCCAGACCAATCTGAACCTTATTAACGGTGATCCCGGGCGTATTGCCGCACAGGTAGTTACAGGCATAGGTTTTATTGGTGCCGGCCTTATAATCAAGAATAAGTACGACGTGTCAGGCCTGACCACCGCGGCCAGCATATTCGCAACAAGTATAATAGGAATAGCCGTAGGCGTAGGCCTGATAAAGGTCTCCATCATTGTAACGGTAATAGCCATTCTGGTGCTGGCATCATCGTTCCTTTTCCATGAGGGCAATTCGCGCGAGATTGCGCTTGAAAAGATGGAAAAGGATGAGAAATCTGAAAAAGAGAACAAACAATAACCCTAAACAAATATGAGAAAACATTTTTTGATGATTGCGGCTGCCGCTCTTTTGGCATTGCCGCTTAAGGCTCAAACGCCTGATCCCAACTTTTTCATTTATCTCTGCTTTGGCCAGTCCAACATGGAGGCCGGCGCCACCCCTGCTGATCAGGACAAGGATTGGAACGACCCAAGGTTCCAGTTTGTATCGGCTGTGGATATGCCGCGCCTGAACCGCAAGATGGGTGAATGGTACACCGCTACACCCCCTATCTGCCGTCAGAGCAACAACATGGGCCCGGTAGATTTCTTTGGCCGCAAGATGATTGAGGAACTGCCTGAGCAGTACCGCGTAGGTGTAATCAACGTATCAGTAGCCGGCGCCAAACTGGAACTCTGGGACAAGGATGCCTGTGAGGAGTACCTGGCAATGGAGGCTGCCGACCAGAGCCGCGCATGGCTTGTGAATATGGCCAAGGAGTATGACATGAACTGCTATCAGCGCATTGTTGATATGGCCAAGATTGCTCAGAAATCTGGCGTTATCAAGGGTATGCTGGTTCACCAGGGTGAGTCTAACCCCGATGATGACCAGTGGTGCGCACGTCTCAAGAAGATACATGATGACCTGTGCCATGACCTGGGTCTTAACCCCGATGAGATACCTCTGCTGGCCGGTGAACTTAAGCAGGCTGAGCAGGGTGGCGTTTGCGCTGCATTCAATGAGGTAGTTCTGGCCAACCTGCCCAAGGTCATGAAGAACGGTTACGTTATCTCATCACTGGGCTGCGAGAGCACCGGTGACCAGTTCCATTTCAGCACTGAGGGTATGCGCCTTATGGGTTACCGCATGGCTGAGAAGATGCTGCAACTGCAGGGATTCAAGCCCGTTCAGGAGCGTTCAGTTACCCTGAACCTGACCAAGAAGGGTCTGGGTATTGAGATAAGCCCCACCCTGGCAGGTATTTTCTTTGAGGATATCAACCAGTCACTTGACGGCGGTATATGCGCACAACTTATCCAGAACCACTCTTTCCAGGCTTACAACGTGCCCGATGCACCTGTACGTGATAAAGAGAAGGAGTTCTCTTATTCCGATACGGTATTCTTCGGGTGGACAGTCATAAAGAAGGATGGTGCTGTTGGTGAGGCTCACGCTGTTGCTGACAAACCGCTGGTAAAGAACCTTAAGCGTTACTATGACTTTGATCCCAATGACAAGTATGATGATGAGTTGCGCTACGCACAGTACAGCGTCAAGTTTGACATTGAGGAAGCCGGTCAGGGATTCGGAATAGCAGCCAACGGTTACGGCACAGCCCCCAATGACCGCCGCGGCTACTACTCAAACAACACCCAGAAGGCCTCTATCCCCGCCGTTCAGGGCGTAAGCTATGACCTTACTCTCTACCTGGCAGGTCAGTCATATCCCGGCACTATCAAGGTTTGCCTTGAGGATGCAAACGGTCAGGCAAACTCAAACGTGATAACCATATCTAACCTCAAGAACGATTGGCAGAAATACACCGGTCAACTCAAGGCTGAGCGCTCTGTTGAGAGCCGTCTGGCCATCATGGCCGATAAGGCCGGTACATTCTGGCTTGACTACGTAACACTGCTGCCCGAGGCTTCACAACTCTGGCAGGACGGTAAGTTCGGCCCGTTCCGAAAGGATCTGATGCAGGCACTTGCTGACCTGCACCCCACATTCATGAGGTTCCCCGGCGGATGCGCCAGTGAGGGTACCAACTACTTTGGCCAGCCGTTCTGGAAGAACTCCATCGGCCCTGAGGAGGAGCGTATAGGTTTCCGTAACCACTGGGGTTACTGGACATCACAGTACGTAGGATTCTATGAGTATCTGCTTATGGCAGAGTCACTTGGAGCAACTCCCCTGCCCGTTCTCAACAACGGCGTAACATGCCAGTTTGCCGGACATCAGTACATTGCTCCGCTGGAGACTGAGGCTGACCGCAAGCGTTTCCATGACATATTTGTATGTGACGCTCTTGACTTTATTGAGTTCTGCAACGGTGGCACTGATACCAAGTGGGGTAAGATGCGTGCCGACATGGGACACCCCGAGCCCTTCAACCTCAAGTATCTGGGCATAGGTAATGAGAACAAGGGTCCTGAATTCTGGGAGCGCTTTGACATTATCTATAAAGAGGTGCAGGCCAAGTATCCCGACATTATCATAGTTTCAACCGCCGGTTCTGCTGCCGATGGTCCCGAGTTCAATGCCAACATGCATGAGATTGACAGCAAGTATCAAAACACCGTGGTTGACGAGCACTACTACCGCAACAACCAGTGGTTCTACACCAACGGTGACCGCTATCATGCCGATAAGGTTCGTGGTGCCGATGGTCTGACTTATGACCGCCAGCGCCCCACCCGCGTATTCGTTGGTGAGTTTGCCAATAACAACAGTAACAACGATTATGCATCGGCCATGGCTGAAGCCGCTTACTGGACCAGCCTGGAGCGTAACTCAGACATGGTTGTAATGGCAGCCTACGCACCGCTGTTCTGCAAGAAGGGTTACAACAAGTGGAACTCCAACCTGATATGGTTTGATAACCGCGGAATGTGGCGCACCACCAACTACTACTATCAGAAGTTGTTCAGTGAGGCCGGTAACCGCGCATTCCAGATGACTGACGTGATGAACGGTGCTGAGGCTGATAAGAGCATCTACACATCACCTACCGTTGATACTGAGACCGGTGAGATTTACATCAAGTTTGTGAACTCTGAAGCAATTGACAAGGAGCTTACCATCAACATGGGTAAGGGGCAGAACAAGAAGGCCTACACTGCTACTGTTGAGTTTATCTCATCACATGACACATCTGTCAAGAACCAGGGTGACCAGAATACCTACGCAGGAGCACAGCCTCAGGCACAGGCTGTTACTGGCGGACGTCCCGGACCGTTTGGTGGATTTGGCGGGAACCGCAACCGTGTAAGTTACACTGAGGCCGTTGTTCCTCACAGCAAAGACCTTGGTACCATCAAGAAGCAGTTCACGCTTACTCTGCCTGAGAACTCTATTGGTATCATCAAGCTTACTCCTGCTAAGTAATCTCTCGCAGAAAACGCAGAAAGAGAAGCGCTCAGAATCTGAACGCTTCTCTTTTTTTGATCATATCCTATGGTACTTTTTAGGGGTATCAGTATCTGAAACTACGCGCTTCGCGCTATCCCTCCCGTTAAGAGCTACGCTCTTTTCCTCCTCCTTGTTCGGTAGAGTAAGCGAGCTTCCTCTACTCTCTCTTCGTTCGTCGGTTCACAAGCCCACGGGCGGCCATGGTTTCCTATACCGATACCCCTAAAAAGTACCGCGCACACAAAATCTGAATCACGCAGGGAAGCTTCTCTTTTGCACAA
>JAFZKA010000003.1 GCA_017551925.1 Bacteroidaceae bacterium
CCTGAGCCAGGATCAAACTCTTCTTTGTAAATTTTACCGTATTTCGAGCAGGTCCATAAAAAAACGTGCATTGAAGCACGCATCTCATTAAACCTGCAAGTTTGTCTTTCTGTTTGCTCAGGTCCGTCTCTATTCCTTTCTTTCCAAATTGACGGTTCGTATTACCCTTGGACATACTTTTTTCAAGTACGCCCGTCGTACTACTTGTCTGTATGAAATCGTATCAAAGATCGTCTTAGCGATGCTGTTCCTTTCGGAAAGCGGATGCAAAGGTAGTGCTTCTAAACATACCCACCAAACAATATCACAACTTTTTCACTGAAAATTTAGTTAATAAATATAACTCACTGACAACAAAAGAGGTGCAGCCAAAGGCGACACCTCTTTTATATACGCACGTGCGTGACGCAAAAGGGACGGTTCCTTCCGCGGACGGTTGGAACAAATGTCCGCGGAAGGAACCGTCCCTTTTGCGTCACTCAGCTTCGGGAACAATGAGTTTGTAGCCCTTGCCGTGAATGTTGATGATCTCAACAGAGGGATCATCCTTAAGATGCTTACGCAGTTTGGTGATGTAAACATCCATGCTGCGTGCATTGAAGTAGTTGTCATCAATCCAGATTGACTTGAGCGCAAAGTCACGCTGAAGTATCTCGTTCTGGTGAGCGCAAAGCAATGCAAGCAGTTCAGACTCCTTGGTGGTGAGTTTGGTTGACTTGTCACCTATTGAAAGGATCTGTTTCTTTGAATCAAAGTTGAATTTACCAATCTCATATACGGTAACCTCACGACTCTTCTTGCCGCGGATACGACGAAGAATAGCCTCCATACGGAGAGTGAGTTCCTCCATGCTGAAAGGTTTGGTAATGTAGTCATCGGCACCAATCTTGAATCCTTCAAAGACATCGTCCTTGAGGTTCTTGGCGGTAAGGAACATAATAGGAACTTCGGCATTAACAGCGCGTACTTCCTTTGCAAGAGTAAAGCCGTCTTTCTTTGGCATCATCACATCAAAAACGCAGATGTCATATTTGCCCTTGATGAAAGCCTTGTAACCGGCCTCTCCGTCAGGACAGAGTTCTGCATTATAACCCTTTGCCTGAAGATACTCACGCAGGAGCATACCCAGATTCTCATCGTCCTCACAAAGGAGGATGTTCAGTTTTTCTTCCATAGTTAATCGTTATTATGCGGTAATGTAATTATAAACTTGGTTCCGTTACCCAACTCACTCTCAGCCTTGATGCTGCCGTTATGGTTAAGGATAACTTTCTTGACGTATGCCAGACCCAGACCGAATCCCTTTACATCATGACGGTTTCCGGTATGGACGCGGTAGAACTTGTCAAATATCTTTTTGATGTCATCTTTCTTGATTCCTATTCCGTTATCGGCTATTGAAATCATCAGTTTGCCGGGCTCATTCCATGTGCGGACCTCAAGATGCAACGGGACATCGGCACGCTTGTACTTTACGGCGTTGTCCATCAGGTTGAAGATAACGTTGGTAAAGTGCATCTCATCGGCCATGGCAAACGGATCCTCAGTCTCAAAGCGGGCGTCAATAGTACCACCGATGTTCTCAACCTTAAGTTTGAAGGTGTTGACCACGCCGTTGATGAGTTCGTCAATATCCATCTCCTTGAGTTTCATTGTGTTGCTCTGACGCTCGAACATTGACATCTGGAGCACTTTCTCCACCTGGAAACGCAGACGCTTGGTCTCATCATTGATTACGCCCGATATATGATTGAACATCTGCGGTGACTTGGCGACCGACGGGTCATTGAGCATCTGGGCAGCCAGTGATATGGTCGATATAGGAGTCTTGAACTCATGCGTCATGTTGTTGATAAAGTCATTCTTGATCTCAGTGACCTTGCGCTGACGCAGCACAATGAAGAGCGTGAATGCGAATGTCACCATCAGGATGGCTATGAACAGAAGTGACGGCAGCATGAATCCTACAGACTTGTTGATATAGTCATCAAGTGTGGGGAAATAGACCCTGAGCACAGCCATACGGTTAGGCGAATCATTGCGGAATATGGTCTGCGAATAGGTATCCTTGAGTACGTTCTGGTTAAAATCACGGCAGCATGAATAGAACACACGTCCGGTATTGGTGGTTACCACATAATGGAACGGAATGTCTATGCCGTTGCTGCGGAACTGGTCATTGAGTTCATCGGCCAGGAATGAATTGTCAATTCGTTGCGGGAGCGGTTTGTTGCCCGATGCACTGAGCATGCTGTAGATAACCTCATCAACGAGCGACTTGTTTGCAAGATAGTGTTCCAACTGACGCTGCTGCAAGGCTCTGGAGCGCTCGGATATCTCACCGCTATTGTCAGACTGCGCACGCGGCACCTGCAATGATGGCATGGTAGGTTGTTGCGTTTGAGGAACCGGAGGTTGTTGTGCCGATGGGTTTGGCGCCTGCACGGGCGGCTGAACAGTCTGGCTGAATGAGAACATTCCGTTCTGGAATGAGAATGTCTGGCTGTAGAAGCCGTCAATAGGATAATTACCGAAGTTTGAGTTACGCTCCATCTCCTGGATATCCTCCTCAAGATACCTCTTGGCCTCAGCGAGTTCCAACTGGTGGGCCACATCATACAGACTGCGCTTGACCAACTCGTCAAACTGCTGACGACGCATGGTGGTCATCTCATTAATGTAACTGAACTGCAAAGAGAGCAGCAGAACAAATGAGATGCATATTACACCACTCAATATCCAAACTATTGACTTTTTCATATGGGCAAATATACAGAGGTTTTCTGAAATGCAAACAATTAACTTAATTTTTTGTGCAAATTTTAGATAAAAAAGGCGGAATCGCAGTGATTCCGCCTTTTGAAGTTGTCAAAATAACAACTACAGTTATTATTCCTCTTCTTTCTGTTTTGCCTCGAACTCCTTGATGAGTTTGTCCTGAACATCGGTGGGAACAAGTTCGTAACTGCTGAAACTCATTACGAATGAACCGCTACCGCCGGTGATTGAACTGAGTGATGTTGAATAGGTTGACATCTCCTTGAGAGGCACCTTGGCGCGGAGCACCTGATAGTTACCCTCGCTCTCCATACCCATGATCATGCCGCGACGGCCCTGCAGGTCACTCATTACATCACCCATGTACTCTGCGGGTACAAGTACCTCAACATCATAAACAGGCTCCAGAATCTTAGGACCGGCCTCCTTGAAGGCCATGCTGAATGCGTTACGGCCTGCAAGCAGGAATGAGATTTCATTTGAATCAACGGGGTGCATCTTACCATCATATACTATCACGCGTACGTCACGTGCGTATGAACCGGTAAGCGGGCCCTGCTCCATGCGCTGCATGATACCCTTAAGGATAGCGGGCATAAAGCGTGCATCGATAGAACCACCCACGATACTGTTAACGTAAACCAGTTTACCACCCCACTCCAGCGGATATTCCTCAACGCCCTTAACGGTCATCTTGAACTCCTGGTTGCCGAACTTGAACATATCAGGCATTGGCTTGCCGTCCTCATAAGGCTCAACAATGAGGTGAACCTCACCGAACTGACCGGCACCACCTGACTGTTTCTTATGACGATAGTCTGCGCGGGCTGCCTTGGTAATGGTCTCACGATAAGGAATCTTGGGCTCCTCAAAGTTGATCATCATCTTATCATTGTTCTCAATGCACCACTTGAAGGTACGCAGATGGAACTCACCCTGACCTGACAGGATAACCTGACGCAACTCCTTGGACTGCTCAATTACGAGTGTGGGATCCTCCTCACGCATACGGTTGACGATGGTCATCATCTTTTCCATATCGGCCTCATTGACGGGCTTCAAGGCACGTGAATACTTTGAGTTAGGATATTTGATGAAGTTGAATGAACGGTCAGCGCCCTCATTAAGGGTATTGCCGGTACGTACATCCTTGAGTTTTACGGTGCAACCTATATCGCCCGGCAGCAGTTCAGGAACCTGTACGCGGCTGTTGCCCTGGCTTACAAAGATCTGAGCAACGCGCTCCTTTGAGCCACGGTCTGCATTGAGCATGTCCTGACCCTCATGAGCCTTGCCACACATTACCTTGAAGTATGATACTGCGCCGATATGCGGCTCGATTGTTGTCTTGAAGAAGAAGAGTGATGTGCCCGATGCATCAAACTTAACGGTCTCACCCTTGGTATCCTGAACCTCCTTGCCCTGCAGGGGTGACGGAGCGACATTGCCCAGGAACTCTACCAGACGGCTGACACCTACGTTAGGTGCAGCGGCTGTGCATACAATGGGGAACAGGCCGCAGGTCTCGATACCCTTGCGGAAACCGGCGCGGATCTCATCAATTGAAAGTTCGCCCTGATCAAAGAATTTCTCCATGAGTGCCTCATCATTCTCAGCGGCTGACTCTGTTACGGTGTCACGCATGGTCTGAGCCTTGTCTGCAACGGCACCGGGGATATCCTCGGCCTTCATTGCTGAACCGTCAGCGAATGTGAGTTTCTGATTGAGCAGTACGTCAATTATGCTCTTGAATGAGGGACCTGCCTGCTCAGGGAACTGGATTGGTACGCATGTTGTGCCGAATGTTGAACGAATCTGCTCAACTACGTTGTCATACTCGCACTTGTCGCTGTCAACATGGTTGATTACAAAGAATGCGGGCTTGTTCAACTTCTTGACGAGACGGTAACTATTGATAAGACCTACGTCAACACCGCGGGAGCCGTTTACTACCAGAATGGCTGAATCACAGATGTTCAGGGCGGTTACTGCCTGACCGGAGAAATCATCGGAGCCCGGGCAGTCAAAGAAATTGAATTTCTTGCCGAACATCTCTACAGCGAATACTGTTGAATAGACTGAATAGCCGTATTCAAGTTCTACTGCTGCGGTGTCACTTACTGTATTCTTGGAATTTACTGAGCCACGACGCTTGATTACGCCTGCTTCAAAAAGGATACTCTCGGTGAGAGTGGTTTTTCCTGATCCGGCTCCGCCAAGTATGGCGATGTTCCGGATCTCTTCTGTTTTATAATTCTTCATATTGCTAATATTGATTTGTCAACTAGGTAAAGCCTTTCATGCAAAGGCTCGCAAATTTATTTAATAATACGAAGAATACCAAACTTTTTTCAACAGAACTTCTTTGCCTCCGCCGAACCATTAGACGTGAGACCAGAACCTTCGGGCTACTCCGGGCCCCTACAACCCCTAAACGGCGAACTTCCCACTTTTAATCGCCTGCGGCGCTTAACGTGGCGCGAACAAGCGCCGTTTTTAACGGGGTTTCCAAGGCCCTACGCTTAACGCCCTACGCTGATGGTCTCCCATCTAACGGTTCGGCTACTGCAAACGGCAACAGTAGTGAATCGGGCGGCCATGGTTCTTGAGACTATATCCTTCAAGTTTTTGCTCGGGTCGCAAGCCTTCAGCGGAAATCCGGCTGGGCTATGGTTTTTCCAAGCATTAGCGGAGGGCGTTAAGCGGAAAGCCCTGGAAATGCCGGGTAAGACATCACTTGTTTGACGACGAATAGACACCGAAGGTGGCTATGATGGAGGAGTTTGATGTTAAGGCATTGGAGGGGCTTGGAGTAGCCCGGAGGTGCTGATTGGAAAAATTATAGCCCAGTCGGAGTTTTGCTGAAGGCTTTTGAAAAACTACCGGAACAGACTGCAGATGATAGAATCTGAGATGAAGAGGGCAGATTCACTTAGGCGCAGGAATGAGCCTGTGTGGAGCAGTTGGGAGCGGGTGATGAAAGGCTGGGCGGATTGCAGGACAGAGGAGCGGTCCTGGGGGGTGAGGGCAGAGAGGTCCAGGCCGCGGCTGGTGCGGAGGCTCAGCATGATTTTCTCGTTGAAGAGGTCATTGGCAGAGAGGTGTTCGGATTCAAAGGCAGGAGCGTTCTGCTCTATGGCAGTCATGTAGGTGTCAAGGTTTGAGGGAGACCACTGGCGAGAGGTGCCGTTGTAGGAATGGGCAGCGGCGCCAAGACCAAGGTAAGGGGTGCAGGTCCAGTAACTGCTGTTGTGACGGGAGTGGTAGCCGGGGCGACAGAAGTTGGAGATTTCATAGTGATCATAGCCGGCATCGCGCAGAGTGCTGCACATAAGGGTGAACATCTGCGAGCAGAGGTCATCGGATGCGGGGGTAACACTGCCCTGGTCACGGAGAGACTGCAGAGGCGTGCCCTCCTCATATGACAGGCAGTACGATGAGATATGCTGCACATCGGCTGAAAGGGCGGTTTCAAGGTCTGCACGGAACATCTCAAGGGTCTGGCCGGGGAGTCCGTACATCAGGTCTATGCTGATGTTGGCGATACCGGAATTGCGGCATGTACGGACTGCATTCAGGGCCTGGGCAGCAGTGTGACGGCGGTGCAGAAAACTGAGCAGGGTGTCATTGAAGGTCTGCACACCCATACTTATGCGGTTCACTCCAAGAGAGCGCAGGGCAGTGACGTAATCAGGAGTGATGTCATCAGGGTTGCACTCTACGGTGAGTTCCTCAAGACTGTTCAGGCCGAACACGGAATCTATGGCCGATATTATGCGGCCCAGTTGTTCCGGGGTCAGGCACGACGGGGTTCCGCCGCCAAAATAGAGGGTATTGACAGGTACTCCTTCAAGGTAATCCCTGCGCAGTTCCAGTTCACGGCAGACGGCGCTGACATAACGTGCGGCTTCTCCCTGACGCACAGTCGAGAAGAAGCCGCAGTATATACAGCGTTTGGCACAAAACGGGATATGTACGTATATGCCCGCCAAACGGTCAGATCATTGAGTTGATCACATTCATGACATCCTGGCCTATTGCATTGGCAGCCTCCATGGTCGAAGCCTCAGAATAGACGCGGATGATAGGCTCTGTGTTGCTCTTGCGCAAGTGTACCCACTTATCGGGGAAATCAATCTTTACACCGTCAATGTCATTGATCTCCTCCTTTGCATAGATACCCTTGACCTTGTTGAGGATAGCGTCAACATCGGTACCGGGCTTGAGGTCGATGCGGTTCTTGGCTATAAAGTAAGGAGGATATATCTTGCGCAGTTCACTTACCTTCATGTTCATGTGTGCCAGATGGCTCAGGAACAGGGCGATGCCTACCAGAGCGTCACGGCCGTAGTGCAGAGCGGGATAGATGACTCCGCCATTGCCCTCACCGCCTATAACGGCACCGGTCTCCTTCATCTTGGTGGTGACATTCACCTCACCTACGGCAGCAGCGTTGTACTGGCCACCGTACTGACGTGTCACGTCACGCAGAGCACGGGTAGAACTCAGGTTTGATACGGTATTGCCGGGAGTGTGGCGCAGAACGTAGTCTGCAACGGTAACAAGAGTGTATTCCTCACCGTACATCTGACCGTTCTCATCAATGAATGCCAGGCGGTCAACATCGGGGTCAACCACGAATGCAACGTCACGGCCACCCTTCTTCATGAGGTTCATTATGTCACCCAGGTTCTTTTCAAGAGGCTCGGGGTTATGCTGGAAATCACCGGTAGGCTCGCAGTAGAGTTTGTCAACGCTCTTAACGCCCAGTGCGTCAAGCAGTTCAGGCAGTATAACGCCGCCAACTGAGTTCACGCAGTCAATAGCCACCTTGAAGCCGGCTTTCTTAATAGCCTCAACATCAACCAGGTCAAGAGCCAGAACAGACTCTATGTGACGGCGGTTCATGGTGTCATCAGTTGAATAATGGCCCAGTTGGTCAACATTGGCATAGTTGAAATCCTCTTTCTCAGCAATTTCAAGTACGCGGTTGCCATCGGCAGCAGTCAGGAACTCGCCCTTGCTGTTGAGCAGTTTGAGAGCATTCCAGTGACGGGGGTTATGGCTGGCTGTCAGGATAAGACCGCCATCGGCCTTGAGCCATGTTACGGCAAGTTCTGTGGTGGGAGTAGTGGCCAGACCGATGTCTGTCACGTCAAAGCCCATACCCATAAGGGTACCGCATACCACCTGGCGAACCATCTCGCCTGAAAGACGGGCGTCACGGCCCACAACTATCCGCTTGGCAGCAGGGTTACCCTCACGTACCCATGTTGCGTAAGCCGATGTAAACTTCACTATGTCCAGAGGGGTCAGGCCATTACCGGCAGGACCGCCTATTTCTCCGCGCAAGCCGGAGATTGATTTAATCATTGCCATTTCTCAGGAGTATAATCAATTTCATAAAAAGCAGGATAAACACTTGACGCAGCCTTCTGCGTACCCTGATTGTGGGGTACTATCAGACGCACCTTGGCGCTGCGTGAGTTAAGGAAACCGGGCGTGATATAAGGCAGCGGCATGAGCCATGCATTGGGAACGGAATAACCGTATCTTGAAGCCATTATGCCCGATGTAAACGACGCACTGTAATTGTCACCGTCACGCTTTACGTAAAACACGTCAGGGTTGATCTCAAGGCGGTTCATACTCATTGTATCACCCGTCTGAGGATAAATCTCAACGTATCTTACATTAATGGTCCACTTTTCATCTTTACCAAGGATACGCCCTTCACCACGTTTTACAATCTGCATATAGACGCCGTTGTCAGAGAACAGCACATACTCATTCCTGTTGACATCGGTCACGGTGTCCTTAAGGAATTCGTCCAGTTCTATGACTTGTATGTTGTTTCTGGCTATATAGTCCATTATCTGATTCTTTTCACGCTCTTTCTGCTCAGCATAAGTCTCCTCATCATCACATGACGGGAACACAGAAAGCATCGTTGCCAGACAAACGGCCAAATACACGAATCTTTTCATTTCACTTTTTTATAAAAAGTTGTTTTATACACTCCTCTGTGGACTTGGACCATTCGTCAAGTCCTTTCATGAATTTCTGCACAGCCTCATCAAGCGTACCGTGGAACTCGCCTCCTGCAGCATTCAGATGACCGCCTCCGTTAAAGAAATCAGTGGCGAAACGGTTGCAGGGCACATCACCTACCGAGCGGAACGAGAGTTTTATGAGACCTGCCTCCCTGTCCTCACGGAAAAAGGCCGACATATAGACTCCGTTTATCTGCAACGGCATATTGACGAACCCCTCAGTGTCACCCTTGCGGTATGAGAATCTCTGCAACTCCTGATCAGACAGAGTGATGAGTGAGGTTGAGAATTCAGGGAACACTTTCATCTTTTCATTCAGCACATAACCCTGAAGCCTGAGCCTTGACTCTGAATAGTTGTAATATACCTTGCGGTAGATTTCATCCTTGTCAACCCCTATCTCAAGCAGATGGGCCACAGCCATGAACAGCGAATAACTGTTGCTGTTGTATGACAGGGCGCCGGTATCGGTCATTATGCCGGTATAGATGCAACGTGCAACGTCAAGAGTTATTTCACGGTATCCGCCCAGAGCGCAGATAAGGTGAAATACCATCTCTGATGTTGACGATGCCTCAGGATGCGACAGTATCACGTCAAAATTGGCACCCGGATAGAGGTGATGGTCCAAAAGGAATTTCTTGGCTTTTGAATAGAGGAAACTGGCGGCAACCTTGCCTATGCGGCCCACCACATTGAAATCAAGGCAGCAAATAACATCGGCCTTATAGACCAGTTCCTCTGCCCCGGCGGGATCATCGGCATAAACCCTGATGTCAGTGAAACCCGGGAGCCATGAGAGAAAGTCAGGTGCGGAATCAGGTATAATGACAACCGCATCCTTTCCCTTACCCTTAAGATAGTGGCACAGCGCAAGTGACGAACCTATTGCATCACCGTCAGGCCCGATATGGGTCAATATGACATAACGGTCAGCCCATTCCATCCATACGCGGAACTCGGCTACATCACTACCTGAAAAGATGTTTTCTATCATAATCGTGCAAAGGTACACAGAATGATTCAAACCACAAAGCATTGGATGGTTGCTGCTACACTTGCCGCCGCTATACATGCAAGAGCCTGGACCAGCCTGCGGGTGCGCCGCTCCTTGAGCCACAGGTACAGCAACAGCACGACAGCATATATCGCCCACACTGTCAGCGGTTTATCTATGCTTATGTCAAGACGCGAATGGGGCAGTGAGACAATCCTGTCAAGGCACCGGTTCTCAACCGACACCAACAGCGTTAGCAGTCTGACCACACCCCATCGTAGCGGCGCAATCCACCCCGCCACCCAAAGTGACATTGACAGGCACACCGTAAGGAACATAAGCGGCACAATCATCAGGTTGGTAATCAGAAAGTATGTTGAAAAGTTTGAGAATGAGTACATTATTATGGGGGCGGTTCCTATCTGCGCCGCTATTGAGACCGCTGTCAGGTCACGTATGTATCGGCCCACAGCGGTTACGGGTTCCCACAGCGAGGCTATTTCAGGCTCAAGAATCAGTATAAAGAGCACCGCAAGGAATGAGAGTTGAAAACCCATGTCATAAACCGCGCCGGGATTGCATATCAGCATGACAAGCGCCGCCAGAGCCAGGGTGTTTACCGATGAACTGTCCCTGCGCAATGCCCTGCACAATGCCAGCAGGGTGAACATTATCAGCGAGCGGGTGATTGACAGGGGCAAACCAATGATAAATGCGTAGCCCCACATTATGAGCATGACCGTCATCTCCCTGACCCAACGTTTTGGGAACAGGAAAGCCGGCAGCATGAAATAGAGGAAAACGCACATTATGCCCACATGCAGTCCCGATACAGCCAGCACATGACTGGCTCCCGATGTGGAATATTTCTGTTTGAGTTCCTGGTCAAGTTCACGTTTTATTCCAAGTGACACGGCAGATACAACGGCCAGGGCATCGGCCTCAAGCCCCCACTCCCTGTACTTTTCAAACATACGGTGACGCAGTCTTGCAGTCCTGGTGCTGAAAGGCTCCGCCGCCGATGATGCTGTTTTGCGCCAATGGTTCTGCGGCACCCACAATGTTCCGGATATGCCGTGACGGTACAGATATGCCCTGTAGTCAAAATCAGGCGTTCCCTGATTTGAAGGCTCATTCACAACGCCATGGAACAGGATATGTTCACCCGGTTCAAGCGCCGCGGCAGCCGAATCCTTGGGTACGTACAGATATATCTTTCTGCCCTGATACGGACTGTCCTGAAGTGTCAGATCCAAGCGGTAACTGCGCTCACGCTCAAGCGGATACTCGGTAACCATTCCCTGATGAGTGGCCGCCGCTGCAGGCCAGTTTACATGTACGCGCTGCTGCTGGACTGAATACAGCAGTGCTCCTATGCACATAAAAGATAACGACAGGCCGGCACCATACAACGTGGCCAGTCTGTCGCTATATAAAAAAGACAATATAGTGAGCGCAAAAGTGCCCGAAAGCAACGCTACCGATACCGTCACTACGGTATGGGTGTCATCAATGGTATCCGATATTATTATCCCTGCTATAAGGGGAATGACCAGCCTTAAAGAGGGCCAGTCCTGAAATCTCACCTCGGCTTAAAGTTTCTTCAGTTCAAGGATAGCGGCTTCAGGATCTGGAGCGGAGAATACTGTATTGCCCGATACAAGCACATCGACACCTGCTGCCACCAGACGGGGAGCGGTCTCAAAGGTCACGCCTCCGTCAACCTCAATCAGGGCGTGTGAGCCTGTTTCTGCAATAAGACGGCGCAACTCCTTTACCTTGTCAATAGAATGCTCAATGAACTTCTGACCGCCGAATCCGGGGTTCACTGTCATGAGCAGCACCATGTCAACGTCACGTATGACATCGGCAAGCATGCATACCGGTGTTGACGGGTTGAGTGTAACGGCAGCCTTCATGCCGCGTTTCTTTATCTCAAATATTGTGCGGTTCAGATGAGTGCAAGCCTCATAGTGAACATTATATGTTGACACGCCCAGTTCCTGAAAACGGTCCAGGAACTTTTCAGGCTCTACTATCATAAGATGCAGGTCAAGCGGCTTTTTGCAATACTTGGCCACATATTTGAGTACAGGAAAACCGAACGATATGTTTGGTACGAACACACCGTCCATAATGTCCAGATGGAGCCAATCAGCCTGACTGCGGTTGATCATCTCCAGATCATTGCGTAAATCGCCGAAATTTGCCGAAAGCAATGAGGGTGCTACAATGGTGCCCATTTTATTCTATTGTGTTATTTCATTGGATTCCTGCTGAATCCTGGCGCAAAATTAGTGAATATTTGATATTAAAAAAAGAAAGCAGGATGTTATCCTGCCATATTCTTTTTTGATTGTAGAATCAATCAGTTGAGTGAGTAGGCCGATGCCTCATCGGGCAACTCGTTTACGAACCTTATACCTGCTGCAAAACTGCGTATGAACTCAAGCGTTCTTTCGGCCGGTTTGCCGTATGACACACTCTTGAGAGCGGCGCGTATCAGGTTTTCAGAAAAAGAAGAAGTTGAAGTAGAGGTCTGATCCATAGGCGTCCTTTTGTTAAGTTCACTAATTAAACGCGAGCCCAACAAAAATAGTATATGCACCAGATTAAAAAAAAGTGAAAATTTATACCAAAGCGGTTTTGGCTCAATCTGCGATGGTCAGGGCTATGCCTTTTTCAACTGACATCTTGCGGATGTTGATAAGGGCATAACGCATGCGGCCTAGCGCTGTATTGATTGAAACGCCTGTGATATCGGCTATCTCCTTGAAACTCAGGTCCTGATAATAGCGCATGAATACCACCTCACGCTGGTTGTCAGGCAGGGCATCGACCAGACGGCGCACGTCAACCAGGGTCTGCTCGTTGATCATTGAGTCCTCGATGTTTGACTCTGACAGGTTTGCATTGTTCAGCAGGTCATACTCCTGAGCGTCATTGCTTACTGTATTTTCATTCTTGTCCTGACGGAAATAGTCTATTATCAGGTTATGGGCTATACGGGTCAGCCAGGCGCCGAACTTGCCGGTGCTGGTGTAGTTACCTTTCTGCAGGGTTACTATTGCTTTTACGAATGTCTCCTGGAATATGTCATCGGACAGATCACGGTTGCGTACAACAAAATTGATGTACGAGTACAACTTGTCCTGATAACGTGTTAAGAGGGTATCGAACGCCTTATTGTTACCGTTTGAATAAAGAGCCACCAACTGATCGTCAGTAAGCTGATTCAAATTTTCCATTACTTCTTCTTTACTTGGTTTATTGGAGTAAAGTTCAGTCTATAGGCAGTTCGGTTTAGTGAATAATTGTGTTATTGTTGCGGCAAAGATAGTGCAAGCGAGAGTAGAAACAAGCTTGTTTGTTTATACCGAGCGCAGCCTATCTTGGCCGGTTTTCCGGCAAAGATAATGTGAATTATTCTTAAAAACCAAACAAAATCCGTTTTTTAACACTTTGGGAGGGAATTTTCCTCTTTTAGGGGCACCGCCGGACCATCAGATAGAAGACCAGAACCTCCGGGCTACTCCAAGCCCCTACAATGCCTAAACATCAAACTCCTCCCTTTTAATCGCCTACGGCGCTTAACGGTCGTCAAACAAGTGATGTCTTTGCCGGCATTTCCAGGGCTTTACGCTTAACGCCCTACGCTGATGGTCTCCTATCTGATGGTCCGGCTCACTGCAGAGAGGAAAATTGGAGGGTATGGTCGTTCGCTTGCGATTTGCAGAAGCAGAACTATCAGGTTGGGGAGTATCAGCAACACGGCGTATAGCGCCAGACCTTGGGAGGATCCCGTTAAAAACGGCACTGTCCGAGGAACGTTCGACCCCGTAGGGGGCGATAAGGACGAGTTTGCCGTTTAGGGTCCGGAAAGGTATGGCGTAGCCGTGGAGCGTTGACTCCCCAAACTGATAGTTCTGCGTTGCCTCGGAGACTATACCCTCCAATTTTCCGGGGGTTCTGAAACTATCTATAGAAAGGAGCAGTTTGACATATCCGCACCGCAGAGGAAGGAGCAGACGGGCATGCGTTTTTTGCCGGCAATCTGGACCTCCTGGAGGCGGAGGGCACCGTCGGCGGTGGATACGCAGAGAGATTTGCGGGCTTCGCATGTTATTGTGCCTGGAGGCAGGATGGGGGCATTCTCTACGGGGTCTGCTGCAAAGATCTTGAAATCCAGATTTTCGCCTGATGAGGTGTGCAGGACAGTCCAGGCGGCGGGGTATGGGGAGAGGCCGCGGATAAAGTCATTTATGCGGGCAGTAGGCTGGTTCCAGTCTATGCGGCAGGTATCCTTGAAGATCTTGGGAGCAGGACGCAGTTCTGACTCAGCCAGGGACTGCTGGCTTACCTGCTTTACGGTGCCGGCAATGATGTCATCAAGGGTCTTGACGGTGAGGTCGGCACCCAGAGCCATCAGTTTGTCATGCATGGTGCCGGCGTTATCTTCGGGCAGTATAGGGATACGGGCCTGATGGATAATATCGCCGGTATCAATCTCATGCTTAAGGAAGAAGGTAGTCACACCAGTCTCCTTATCGCCGTTTATTATGGCCCAGTTGATGGGAGCGGCACCGCGGTATTGGGGTAGCAGGGAACCATGCAGGTTGAAGGTGCCCATAGGGGGCATGCTCCACACCACCTCGGGCAGCATACGGAACGCAACAACCACCTGGAGGTCTGCCTTGAGGGCTCTGAGGGCTTCAAGGAACTCAGGGTCCTTGAGTTTTTCAGGCTGCAGTACAGGTATCCCCTGCTCTACCGCGTATTTCTTGACAGGGCTGCTTTGGAGCACACTGCCGTGACGGCCCATGGGTTTATCGGGCATGGTCACAACACCTATTATATTATATTGGTCCTGAACCAGCCTGCGCAGAATGAATTCCGCAAACTCAGGGGTTCCCATGAATACTATCCTAAGGTCACTCTTTTGCATAGTCAGAAATGTTTCCGGCACGCCGCATCACTCCTCAGAGAGTTCAAGCAGCACGCTACGGTATGAATTGAAAATCTTGGACTTTGAAACAAAGCCTATGTAATGTCCGTCTGCATCCTCGACAGGCAGGTTCCAGGCACCGGTCTCATCAAACTTTTTCATTACGGTGTCCATGGGATCGCTGACGGACAGACGGGCAGGCGGCAGTTCCATCAGTTTCTGGACATTGAAGCGGTGGTACAGTTCCTGGCGGAACATTATATTGCGGATGCTCTCCAGGCTGACCACTCCCACCAGGCAGCCGTCATCATCAAGCACCGGGAACAGATTGCGTTTGGAGCGGGCTATTATGTTTACCAACTGGCCAAGGTCCATATCGGGCTTGACGGTAAGGAACTCCTTTTCAATAAGGTTGTCCATGCTCATAAGCAGGAGCACTGACTGGTCCTTGTGGTGAGTCATAAGTTCACC
Organism: Bacteroidaceae bacterium; assembly: GCA_017551925.1. Lineage (GTDB taxonomy): Bacteria > Bacteroidota > Bacteroidia > Bacteroidales > Bacteroidaceae > Colenecus. Next base: position 15,245 of record JAFZKA010000003.1, read on the forward strand.
TTTCTGGGCAAGACGCATTGAATAGATTGAATGCGGCTGGAACAGGCGTATTGTGAGATATGACATGATTGATACCATCATGAGCGGCAGGAACATGGAGTAACCGCCGGTGAGTTCGGCTATCAGGAAGACACCGGTTAAGGGGGCATGCATTACGCCTGACATCAGGCCGGCCATGCCGAACAGCGCAAAGTTCTGGACCGATATATCGGAACCGGGTGACAGGCGGTTCATGAGTTCGCCGAATATGAAACCGGTAAGGCAGCCCAGGAACAGACTGGGTGCAAATATACCGCCGCAGCCTCCTCCTGCATTGGTGGCAGTCGATGCAAATACCTTGGTAAGCACTATCAGACCCAGGTAGAGCAGCAGGTTGCCGCCATAGAAGAGCGAGCCGTCCATTACCTTGGCAGAGTCCTCATTTACATCAAGCAGCATGGCGATGGTATCATAACCCTCACCAAACAGTGACGGGAACAGAAATATGAGCACGCTCAGAATCACCGCACCCAAAACAAACTTGATCCAAGGGCTCCGGAACCGTTTGAACCAGGTCTCAAACCAGTGCATCGTCTGTGAAAAATAGAGTGAAACCATTCCGCAGGTGACGCCCAGCAGCAGCGCAAACGGTATGCGTGACAAATCAAAGGCATGGGCCGATGCAAAATGGAACATTGAATCAGTTCCCGTAAACACGTATGATATGGTGGCTGCCGTAACTGATGATACCAGCAAGGGCAAAAGCGAGCCCATGCTAAGGTCAAACATCAACACCTCAAGCACAAATACCAGTCCCGCAATAGGTGCTTTGAATATGCCTGCAATGGCACCGGCCGAACCGCAGCCCACCAGCAGCATCAGCGTACGGTGTTCCATCTTGAACATACGGCCTATATTGGAACCTATGGCTGAGCCCGTGAGCACGATAGGACTCTCAGCACCCACAGATCCGCCCATACCTATTGTAATGGCACTGGCAATGACCGATGAATACATGTTGTGAGGCTTGATACGCCCGTTTTTCTTGGAGAGCGCATAAAGTATCTTGGTAACGCCGTGACCTATATCATCACGCACAATATACCTTATGAACAATCCTGACAGCAATATACCGATAACCGGATAGATAAGCAGGCTGTAGTTCTCCTGACTGATGAACAGATGGTCTGAGATAAAGCCGTGAATCAATGAAATCAGATATTTCAGCAGCAGTGCGGCAAAGGCCGTAAAGATACCTACCACCAGACTCAGCAGCAGTATAAACTGACGTTCACTTATATGGTCACGGCGCCACAAGTTGAACTTGTTGAGCAATGACTCTGTCTGTATTTCCCTCTCGTCCATTACTCCCTTATAACTTTTACCAGTCCGCCCGAACCAAGTTTTATTATCCCTGATGCAACCGATCTGGTCTGTTCATTCTGACGATATTCAACAATGTAATCAACCCCCTGCTTTATGACATCGGCAATCTCACTGAAATTGGCAGCCGACGGCTGGCCGCTTATGTTGGCCGATGTGGATACCACTGCCCCACCCATGCGGCGGCACAACTCCTTGGAGAATGCCTCACGGGTAACCCGGATGCCTGCGCTGCCATCGTCGGCCAGCAGTTCAGGTGCCAGATGACGCACGTTGTCATAGATGATGGTGAGGGGCTTCTCAGCCAGATCCATCAGGTCATACGCCACGTCAGGGATATCGGGCACATAGTAGCCTAGTTTGGCATCGGAGTCAATGAGCGAGAGCATTGACTTGCTGTCTGAGCGCTGCTTGAGTTCAAAGATACGGCGCACGGCGGCAGAGTTGGAGGCATCACAACCTATTCCCCAGATGGTATCTGTGGGATAGAGGATTATACCGCCATCGCGCATCACCTGCACAGCACGTTTTACATCTTCAATAAACTCCTGCATCAGAACTCGCTTGTAAAGTGGAACTTGATATGCTTAAAGTCAATCTGCGCCATCTGCAGCACATAGCCGCTGTCAGCCAGGAACACGTCACGACCCTCCATATCGGTAGCCATGAACTGATACTTGCGTTTCTTGAACGCCTCCAGTTCCGCCTCATCATCACTCTCAATCCAGCAGGCCTTGTAGAGACTGGCCGGTTCCCAACGACATAGGGCATTGTACTCATGCTCCAGGCGGTATTGGATAACCTCAAACTGCAACTGACCCACCGTACCTATCAGTTTGCGGCCGTTGAACTGGTTGATGAACATCTGGGCCACACCCTCGCCCATCAACTGGTCAATACCCTTGGCCAGTTGCTTGGCACGCATGGGATCAGCGTTCTCAATGTATTTGAACATCTCAGGCGAGAAACTGGGCAGGCCCTTGAAATGGAGTTTCTCACCCTGAGTGAGCGTATCACCTATCTTGAAGTTACCTGTATCGGGCAGACCTATTATATCACCCGGCCACGCCTCCTCAATGGTGCTCTTGCGCTGCGCCATGAACTGCGTGGGCGATGAAAAGCGGAACGTCTTGTCCAAACGCACGTGATAATAGGGTTCGTTGCGCTGGAACCGGCCCGAGCATACCTTGCAGAATGCTACCGATGAACGGTGGTTGGGATCAATGTTTGCGGTAATCTTGAATATGAATCCCGTGAACTTGCTGTCCTCAGGTTCCACCATTCGCTCAAGCGCCTGTGTAGGACGCGGACTTGGAGCAATCTGTACAAAGCAATTAAGCAGTTCCTGCACACCGAAATTGTTCAGGGCTGAACCAAAGAACACCGGAGCAAGTTCACCGCTCAAATACTGTTCACGGTCAAACGGCTCATATACACCATCAATCAGTTCCAGGTCAGCACGCAGTTTTGCTGCCTCACGCTCACCTACATGAGCCTCAAGGTCAGTGCTGTTTATATCAACTGCGACCTTTTCTGTCACCTTCTGCTTGTCAGGAGTAAAGAGGTCCAGTTTCTGCTCATAGATATTATAGACACCCTTAAAGCGGGCACCCTTCTCAATAGGCCAACTCAAGGGGCGTACGTGAATCTGCAACTCCTCCTCAAGTTCGTCAAGCAGGTCAAAGGGGTCATTACCCTCACGGTCCAACTTGTTTACAAAAACAATGACCGGAGTCTTACGCATGCGACACACCTCCATAAGGCGGCGCGTCTGCAACTCAACGCCCTTGGCGCTGTCAATGACAATGATAACACTGTCAACGGCAGTCAGCGTGCGGAACGTATCCTCAGCAAAATCCTGGTGACCCGGAGTATCCAGAATGTTTATCTTGTAACCTTCATAATCAAACTCCATGACCGATGTGGTCACTGATATTCCACGCTGTTTCTCAATGTCCATCCAGTCTGATGTGGCGGTCTTGCGTATCTTGTTTGACTTGACCGCTCCGGCAACCTGAATCTGGCCGCCGAACAGCAGGAATTTCTCAGTAAGTGTTGTCTTACCGGCATCGGGGTGCGATACAATCGCAAATGTTCTACGTCTGTTTATCTCTTCCATATTATTCTAAATCCAGCGTACCGGCCTTATCCTCCTTGTAGAGCATGGCCAGTTTTGAGATGAATGCCGATACAGCCTGCACTGCCTGAGCGGTACCGGCGCTTACGGGCTTGTCCTGCAGTTTGAGCATCCATACTCCGTACAGCAAATTAAAACAGTCACGCAACTCCTCATTGCTCTCCTCATGGTTCCTGGCGCGGAACTCAACTATAAACGGCAGCGCCTTGTAGTACAGGTCCCTGTATTCGGGCTGCTTGTGTGAATCCAGCAGCCTTGCATGCAGGTCCTCCAACAACACAAGCACGTTCTCATTTATCTGCAGATGGCCATGTTCGGTCTTGCCCTCGGTACGCATCATCTCTATCAGATCATCATACCACTGTTTCCACTTGAGGCAATCCTGCTGGCTGCGCCCGCTGCCCTTAATGACTGTTTCATACAGACGGTCGCTGTCAAGACCGGCTGCACGTAACATATCCTCAACCTGCCACATATAGAGCAAGAATTCGGCTATATTCTTGTTTCTTAAATCCTCTTGAACAAACATTTACAAATTAATCAGTATATATGTGCACCAACTTACCGATGCTACTATCAGTATGGTGCCAAGTATTCTGTTTATAATCCACAGTCCGCGCAGGTCAAAGCGGTTACGCACCTTGTTTATCAAGGTTGAAAGCGTAAGCCACCAGCAGACATCACCCATTATGGTAAACGCATAAGTCTGCATCTTGACTCCTGTACTGAAATCATCGACCGGCAGTGAAAAGAACGCAAACAGTCCCATGTAGAAAAAGACCACAAGCGGATTCACTATGGCCACCAGAAAACCTGTCAGGGTAAACTGGCCCAATGATTCCTTTTTGACCGAAACCTCTTTTGACTTGGCAAGCGGATTGTTCCTTACCGTGGTAATGCCAAATACCATGAGCAGTACGCATCCTGCAAGTTTCACCACTAAAGCAATATTAGGATTTTCAAGATAACCGAGTACCAATGAGAGGCACATCATGGTGATGAATATATAGACTGCATCACTCAATGACACTCCAAGGCCGGTAAGAAATCCCTTCCACCGGCCTTTGTTCAATGTTCTCTGAATGACAAGCACCCCCGACGGTCCCGCCGGGGCTGCTGCCAGAAATCCTATTGCCATTCCTTTGAGCAACAACTCAAAGACTGATACTTGATTCATTCAGGCTGTCAACGCTTGTCTCCAAAAGCAAGATTCATACCCAGGCTGAAACTGAGTCCGAAATCTTTCATAGGAATAAACTGAGGGTTAAACTCTGCTGCTATACGGTCAACTGCAAAGAAGAAATTGAATCCTCTTGGATGCAGGTTGAGCAAAAGTCCCATGGAATTACCCATAGTTGACAGGCCAATGTTACCGGTAACATCAAACCATTCACTTGGTGACATGCATATTGATGTCCTTGACTCAAAGTACGGAACCAGGCCAGTACGCAGTGTCATGACTTCACCGAATGAAAGCCAGTCAGCAAAAGGCATCTCATACTCTGCACCTGTGCGGAACGTTGCATCAAGAGTTACTGACTTGTTCTCAGGCTCCCCCTGGCGATAGAGTTTGATCATATCCTTGTACTTGTTGCCTATATCCTCAAGTTGGGTATCCTTATCCTTGTCTTTTGCCATCACATCATAGTTCTCAAAACCGTCAAACCTGACATACTCCTGATTGTCTGTGGCAAAAGTGGTGGTTTCACCCCAGTTGATGAAACCTATGTCAGTGATTGCGGCCGAAATCTTGAGTCCGTCAACAATATCCTTGAAATCATATTCGGCACCCAGATCAACAGCAAAACCGTAACTTGAAGGCATCTTGAAATCATACTTGTCTTTGAAACCGTCAAACACATTCTCATCATTCACCTTGTACTCCATTCCGGGAACAGCAAGGTTCATGGTTCCGTTGCTCTTTACAAGCCACTCGTTTGCACCCAGGCTGGCATCAATCTCATCAATGTTGAGACTTGCGTAAGCACCTCCTTCCAGGAATTTCAGGGCGCCACCGATTGTCAGGTGATCACCGATCTTGTGTGAATGTGCAACTGAATACTCCACATAGGTGATACTGGTTACATTAATGTCCTTGATAAGATAGTCACCCTGGCTGAAACTGGATTTCATGAATGAGAACAGGTCCTTGGGCAGTGAAACCTTTTCACTGTTACGCAACTTTACGTTGATTGTGGTGAACCAGTTCTTGCTGCCGAATCCGAATCCAAGAATATCCATATTCACGTCCACGTTAAACTGGGCTGCATCGGGCAGTGCATCAAGGAAATCCTTTGCGTCAATATCAGAACTCATGAATGTGGTCAGCATTCCGGGTTTTGATTTTGACTCAAATATAAAGTGTGACATACCTACGGAACCCTCACCGTTGAATTGTATATTGCTGAGACCGGGCAACTCAACATAAGCCGGACGCTCAGGGGCGAAAGCCGGGTTCAGTTGGTAACGCTGATTGTAACCCTCAACAAAATATCCGGAAATACTGCTCTGTGCGTATGATGACGCAGACAGAACCAACATGGCTGAAACTGCCAATGTATTCAATATATGCTTTTTCATATCCTTATTCTTTTTGAGGTTACACATTACTTGTCTTCAGTAAAATCAACATTCACACCATTCGGCATATTCAGCACAATATCATGGAGTTGAACGTACTGACCTTTCTGAATGCTGGACTGCTTGCCGTTTACCGACTCGCATTCAGCCTTGAATCCTATCGCCTCAAGTTTTTCAAGAGCACCTTTCTTTTTGAGATTAACGGCAATATGCACGTCAACCTCGGTACCATCCTTGCTGCCTGCATTAATGAGACACTTTTCAATTGAAATATCCCTTATCTCACGGTTCTTGTAGTCAAGAGGAACAGCGGTAATGGTTACGCCCAGCGGAATGGTGCTGAAAGCCTTGGCGTCAATGAAGATCTCAGCCGATTCAATCTTGTCAGCCACATCCTTGAGATTATCACCCAGATCCTTGATTGTATCTGAGTATTCCATATACAGGTTATTGAATGAAAGCGGAACCTGAACGTCATAACTTCCCTCAACCGTGAGTTCACGTGTGATATCAACCTCATAGGCGTTGCTTGTGTCTGCAGTTGCAGTCAGGTCAAACTGAATCTTGTCAGGTATGGTTGTCATGAGGTCTGACAGACGGCTCATGCGCACGTAAAGCGGATTCGGCAGATCTGTTGAAGGCATCTTGTCCTTGTAGATAATCATTGTAGTAACATGTTTTTCCTCATTAAGCGGACATGCCGGCAACTTTATGATACCGTTGTTCTCATCGGCCACAACCGGACTGGCGGGTATCGGTTTGTTGTCAGAGTCTGTTGAAGTGAGTTGAAGGGCAAGATTGATGGGCACCGTGACCGAACTGGTGAGTGAAATGACAATCTCAGGATCACTCAAGGTAAACCTGTTGCCCTCATTCTTGAGGAAATCAACGTCACTGCCGAGTGAAAGTTCCACATCCTCATGGATGGGGTCTATCTCAGGATCAACCTTACCGATGATTGACTGAACCTTAACGCTCGCAAAGTTGACATTGGGAATCACTGTTATCTCATCCATATCACCGCTGTTGACAGTCTGGCCGTCAACTGAAACGGAACCTTTTATACGGACCTCCTGGTCTGAGAGCACCAGATGGTGCTGTGCATTGATTCTTTGAGGTGTGCTGAACTCCATGCCTTCAATCTGCAGGCCCTGGATGACGAATCCGTTTCCGTAATCTGACAACTCGCCTTTATCACGGGTAAGGTCTCCGTCAATGATCAGTTTGCCTGACTCAAGTTTGACACGTGAGTCATTACCGTAATAACCCAGACGCAGGAAATCAGGGAATTCAATGGTGACATTTGAGAATGTCAGGGCGTCAATGGTCTGGGGAATACCCTGGAACTTGAGTCCTACTGCCATAGCGGCAGGATTAACCAGGTTGATCCGGCTTACCTCAACAAGGGCCTTGTCAATCTTTTCATCAATTGATACATAAGTCGTATCATCAATGGTGGTCTCTATCTTGTCTGTCTGGACATTGGCATTCTTGACCTTAAGAGTACCGGAATATGCAAAGTTGAGTTCCTTGTCATTGAGAGCCTCAAGTGCGCTCTTGTCCAGATTATTTGCGGCAGCGATAACAATTTCAGCGTCATACTGCAGATTATTGCTGATGGTGATTGAGTTGTTCACCACTTTCTGCTGGACATCAAGAGAATTCACATTAAGAACAACGGTCTTGCCTTTTGCCTTTCCGGGCCATATGTTGAGTTTGTTGTACTGAAGTTCATCCCACTGGCCGATGGCAACGTTATTGTCAAATACCTTGCCGTCAGAACGTTTTTCAAATGAGATTGCAGTTGGGAATGTGAGTGAGATTGCGCTTGACTCCTTAAATGTGAACGGAGCAATGTCAAAATCACCTATCTCCAAACGGATCTCACTGTTTGCAGGATCAAATTCAACATACCTGACCTCTTTTATGTTATCCAGGTCAGTAATATTGAATGATGAAACGATTGACGCCGGCTCAAGAGAGATTGATTTCTCATTTGTGTTGACTGAGAAATCAGCCATCTGCAGAGTCTCCAGAATACCCACCTTTACGCCTGGTTTAAACGTACCTGGCTTTGTGGTCGTACCGGATATTGCAAGATTCAGAGAATAAGACAACTTATCCTTATATATGATTTGCGTACCGTCACTTGTCTCAATGCCGCAATTTGAGAAATCTGCCTCAACGACATTGAAAGAGATTGGCAGATTCTGGGTTTCCTTCGTTCCCGTTACATATACGCCATCAGGCATATTAATAGAGAAACTGTTATTGTTAACGGTCACGTAATCTGCACTGATATATGCATCCAGTTCACTGTTTTTAGAGAGCGTAAAATTGTCAGGCAACTGGATTGAAAGACTCTTAACGGTGATTTTTGGATCATCCGTTACAGCATAAAATGATGACAGGTCAACATTAAGGGTAAGCTTCTGTCCTAATGATGTAGAGTTGGGATCTCCAAAAAACACTTTGTTAAGGCTTTTGACATCCTTAGGTAACAGATAGTCAAAATTGCAATCCACATATCTGGTAGGAACCGGAATTTCATATGGACCGAATGCCATGTTATCAGGAACACCCACTTCGATGCCCAAAGAAGCATCATAATCATTCTTCAGTTCAGGCAGGCTTTGATTGATTGTCTCGAGACTGACAGAGGTTATTGCAAGGGTATCATTCTGCGTCTTGCCTGTAATCTGCACATCATCAATATCGGTATTGTCAAAACTTGAACTGATGGGATCAATATCCGGTTTGGGGATATCAATGGTCACATCGTCAATGTCAACCTTGACCTTCTTGATGGTTCCGTCCATTGTAATGCCGTACAATCCGTTGTCAAGAGTGTCAAGGGCAGAATCATCATTGATCTTGATAAGTGAGTCAATGTAGATCTTGCTCAGACTGCCCACAGGAATCTTAAGGCCATCGGGGGCTATCCGCATGTCAAGACTAAGTTTTTTCTTATCCAAATCAAGTTCTTCGGATGTGGAAATACACGAGCCTAGGCCTAATGCAGCCGTCAAGCCGCATAAAAGCAATGTTCCGCAGTTTTTTCTCATATTAAAAATGTTTGATTGATAATCAAGTTTGCAGCCCGGGTCAAGGGCATCAAATGCAAATGTATGAAAAAGTACGGTATGTACGCGCGCATGCGCACGATTTTTTCAGGAACGCCTTACAGTTACCCTGATACCTGACAGGCGGCGCTCCTTTTTCTCCATTACCTTGAACTGGAGATCCTTGCAGACAAGTTCCTCATCCTTGCGCGGGAAATCACCCTTGAGTTCCAGCAGAAAACCGGCCAGAGTATCGGCCTCACCGGTATATTGGGCGTAATCATCCTCATCAAGGTCAAGGATTCTGAAAAAGTCAGGCAGCAGAGTCTTGCCTTCAAAAATATAAGAATCAGGTCCTATCTTGCGGTAACTTACCGAGTCCTCATCAAACTCATCATTAATCTCACCCAGAATCTCCTCAATGACATCCTCAAGAGTGACCAGCCCTGATGTTCCGCCGAACTCGTCAACCACAATGGCCATATGGATGCGGCCTGTCTGAAAGTCATGAAGCAGGTCATCAACCTTGCGGCTCTCAGGCACAAAGAATGCGGGTCGTATGAGTGACTGCCAGCGAAAACCGTCGCCCTTTTCAAGATAGGGCAGAAGGTCCTTTATGTAAAGAATTCCCTTGATATTGTCAGACGTTCCCGAATAGACCGGAACACGTGAATAGAAGTTCTCTCCTATGCATTTCATGACATCGGAATATGAGGCTTTGATGTCAAGCATCACCATGTCAATTCTGGATGTCATCACATCGACAACCGTTTCATCGCCGAAACGGATCACGCCCTCAAGCATCTGCTGCTCATCATGTATGTCATCAGAGTCAGTAAGTTCAAGGGCATGCTCCAGCTGATCTACTGATATGTTGTAATTTTTCTTAGGCTGGACATGGTCTGATATCGCCTTGGAACGCATGAGCAATGACGACACCGGACGCAGCACGACAACCATGACGGAGAGCAGCGGAGCCGCCATAACGCAGAACTTGAGCGAGTTGTTTGACGAGTACAACTTGGGAATTATCTCACCGAACAGCAGCAGTATGAAAGTAAGCAGAACCGTGAGCACCACGAACTCAACCCAATCAGCCCCGAAATTTATCATCTGGGCGAAAGCCAGGTCAAGCAGCAGTATGATTGCCACGTTCACCAGATTGTTTGCTGTCAGTATTGTAGCCAGGAGCCGTTCCGAATCAGACAGCAGCGCATGAGCCTTGCCGCTGCCCGGTATATCGCCGTCAGACAGGCGTTTCAGTTCATCGGGTGAGAGTGAAAAGAATGATGTCTCTGAGGCCGAAACAAAGCCTGAAAGCAGCAAAAGAAGCAGGGCCGTCACCAATGCGATGACAGACCCCGCTGTGGGAGCACAGAATGTGACAGCACCTGATGCTGCCGCTCCTGCCGTTAAAAACAAATCCGGTTCTATAAGGCTGAAAGTCTAAGTTAGAACGGAGTATCGGATTTTCCGACCTCCGGCTGCTGTGGTGCAGCCACGGGAGCGCCCTGGGCATCCTTTTGGGACGTTCTTGCCGTGAGCATCTCCATATTGTCCACAAAGATTTCAGTCACGTAACGTTTTACGCCGTTCTGATCATCATAACTGCGGTTGCGGATACTGCCCTCAACGTAAAGTTTGTCACCTTTATGGACGTATTTTTCAACGGTCTCGGCCAACCCGCGCCAAAACACAAGGTTGTGCCATTCTGTTCTCTCAGGCACCTGAGTGCCGTTCTGAGCAACGTAACCTCTCTCTGACGTAGCCAGAGTAACATTTGCCACACAAATGTGGTTGTCCAGATATCTTACATCCGGATCTTTACCCACATTGCCAATAAGAATAACTTTGTTTACTGACATAGTAATTAGAATTAATATTTCATTCGCAAATTTAGCATTTACTCCACACAAAACCAAAACTCGCATACCTTTTTTTATCCTCAGTTGGCAGCAGAAATGAATTGAATACACAAAAGGATAAAAAAACGCATAAAAACATAGAAAAAGTTTTCACCATCACCAAAAATAAACTACATTTGCAGTCCGAAAAAGAAAACAACTTTTCAGACTTAAATTATTGACAATATGACAAAAGCAGATGTAGTTAGCGAGATTGCAAAGAAGACCGGCATTGACAAGGCCGACGTTCTTGCTTGCGTAGAAGGTTTTATGGAGGTAGTGAAAGGTTCACTTGAAAATGGTGAGAACGTTTACCTCAGAGGTTTCGGAAGCTTTATCACAAAGAAAAGAGCTGCCAAGGCCGCACGTGATATCCTCAAGAACACAACAATCACTGTTCCTGAGCACAACATTCCGGCTTTCAAGCCTGCCAAGACCTTTGCTACCGCTGTTAGAAAGTAATATTAACTCCTAAATATCAACAGTATGCCCAGCGGTAAAAAGAAAAAAAGACATAAGATGTCAACGCACAAGCGTAAAAAAAGACTGAGAAAGAACAGACATAAGAGCAAATAAGCCTGTTGTCTGCAAAACTCTGAAAGAACAAACTTGCCGTGAACCAAACCCGTCAGGTTTGTTCTTTTCTTTATCAAACAATTGAACCATTAGACCCTGATGACAAGCGAACTGACGATTAACGTCCAGCCCGACAGCATACAGATAGCAATTACTGAAGACGGCGATCTGGTGGAATACCAGAAAGAGTCCCAGGAGGTGTCTTTTGCTGTAGGCAACCTGTACCTAGGCCGAGTCAAGAAACTTATGCCGGGACTTAACGCCTGTTTCGTTGACGTAGGGTGTGACAAGGAAGCGTTCCTGCACTACCAGGACCTGTGCCCGCAGTTCGCTTCACTCAAACAATATGTAAAACAGGTCCGCTCCAACCGCAAGAAACTTGCACCGTTCGCCAAAGCGCAGCGGGTTCCGCTTGACGACAAGAGCGGGAGCATAACATCGGTCGTAGAACAGGGCGATGAGATTATTGTCCAGGTAATCAAGGAGCCCATTTCCACCAAGGGGCCGCGCCTGACTGCCGAGGTCTCCATTGCAGGGCGTTTTGTAGTCCTGATACCTTTCGGCGACAAGGTTTCAGTATCATCAAAGATAAAGTCACCCGAGGAGCGCGCACGCCTCAAGCAACTCGTTCACAGCATCAAGCCCAAGAACTGCGGCGTAATAGTACGCACGGTGGCCGAGGGCAAACGTGTAGCGGAACTTGACAGCGAACTCTCCATACTGTATCGCCGGTGGGAGGACAGCCTTGTGCTTGCCCAGAAAGCCGAAAAACCGCCGCACCTGATATATGAGGAGACCAGCCGCACCATAGCCGTACTGCGCGACCTGCTCAACGCATCATTCACATCAATCCATGTAAATGATGAAAAGACATACAACGAGATCCGCGACTATGTTGAACTGATTGACTCCGACAAGGCTAACATTGTCAAACTCTACCAGGGCGAACTGCCCATATTTGACAATTTTGCCATAACCAAGCAGATCAAGTCATCATTCGGCCGCATTGTTTCATACAAAAGCGGCGCATACCTTGTAATAGAGCACACCGAGGCCCTGCATGTGGTCGATGTCAACTCCGGACACCGCATTAAGGCCGGAACACAGGAGGAGAACGCGCTTGAGGTGAACCTGGGTGCCGCCGATGAACTGGCACGCCAACTCCGTCTGCGCGATATGGGAGGAATCATTGTGGTTGATTTCATTGACATGGCATTGGCCGAGGACCGACAGAAACTGTATGAACGCATGTGCCAGAACATGGAACGCGACCGTGCCAAGCACAACATTCTGCCATTGAGCAAGTTCGGTCTTATGCAGATTACCCGTCAGAGAGTCCGTCCGGTCATGGACGTACCTGTTGACGAGACCTGCCCCACATGTTTCGGCAAAGGCACTATAAGACCCTCAATACTGTTTGCCGACCAACTTGAGAACAAGATAAGCCGTATGGTGAGACAGATGAAGATACGCCATTTCACTCTGTTTGTACACCCATACGTGTATGCGTACCTTACAAAAGGATTCTTTACGATAAAACTGCGCTGGCAGTTCAAATACGGATTCGGAATCAATCTGCTCCCTGACCAGAACATGCCGTTCCTCTCTTACCGTTTCATAGACCTCAAGGGAGAGGAGATTGACATGAAGGAGGAATATGAAATCCTCTGAAAACCTACCTTAACAACAGAGTCATACCGGTAACCAGCGGATTGTCATCAGATATCCTGTTACGTTTGGACAGTGATGACACTTTTATGCCGAACTGCTGTGAAATTGACCACAGACTGTCACCTTTCTTTACCACATAGGTCCTGTGCTCCTTATCGGCACGGGCCTTTTTTCGTTCAAGATAGATAAGCGTTCCGACCGGAGGGGTAAACTTGCGGTTCACCTCATTGAAACGGCGCAGAAGACTGAGTTGCATGCCGTACTCGCGGGCGATATCCTTTAATGTTTCATCTTCACGCAGGCGGACGCAACGCTGCCCGTTGACCAGCAGGGGCTGATGCGGAACCTGACCGGGTTTAAGACGGACCCCGCTGCGGCCGTCAAAGCGGTCAAGCCCGTAGCGCTCTATAAGTTCAATGAGTTTAGTGGCGTATGTAGGACTGGTGGCGTAACCGGCAGCCTTGAGGCCCTTTGCCCACCCCTTGTAATCAGTGGCTCCCAACTTGAAAAGCGACTGATAGCGTGCACCGTTGACAAGGAACAGGGAGTGGTCACTGAAAGACTCCTCGGCATTGCGGTAGCAACGGAAACACTCCTGCCTTTCATCATCGTCATGGTACATCTTGCGGCCCTTCCAGTCACTGTGACACTTTATGCCGAAATGGTTGTTGCATTTTGAAGCGAGCGTGCTGCGCCCCGCATCGGACTCAAGCAGACCTTGCGCAAGGGTAATACTGGCCGGAATTCCGTATTTTTTCATCTGTTCCACAGCCAGCCCGCTGTATTTGGATATATAATCAGAATAGGCATCCTTGACGTTTCCGTTGACCGCGGTATTCTGTACCGAGCATGAAGTTACCGCTAAGAGCAGAAACAGTATGGCTGGGCGGATTGTTTTCATTATGATGCCGATTGGATAGTGCGAAGTTAAATAAAAAAACTAACTTAGCACCCCGAACAACAGACAACAGTATGAAAAAGTTCAGCCATACCGTAAATTGGAGCGTATTGAGCCAGGAAGAACTGGAAAACAATGACCTGATGCTGGTAAAGGCAGCCCAGGAGGCTACGGCCGGCAGTTGGTCACCCTACTCCGGTTTCAGCGTGGGTGCCGCACTTCTGCTTGATGACGGCACCGTGGTTACAGGCAGCAACCAGGAGAACGCCGCATACCCTTCAGGGCTATGCGCCGAAAGAACGGCACTGTTCGCAGCCGGACACGCCCACCCCGGCAAGGCGGTGGTGGCATTGGCCATAGCCGCACGCAATAAAAATGGATTCACGGCGCAGCCCATTACCCCATGCGGAGCCTGCCGTCAGGTACTGGCCGAGACTGAGCAGCGCGGAGGCAAACCCATCCGTTACATACTTTACGGAACCCAAGGCACCATGATCATTGAAGGCGGTACAGACGCCATACTGCCATTCTGTTTCGGTGCGGACTCAATGAAATGACTTTTATAATTATTTAATATGCCACAGTGTCACAATGAATGCTGTGGCACAATGTTTGTTGCATAATGTGCAGCATTATAAGTACAAGCAGAAATGAGTAAAGGAAACAAACATAAGATGTCAGAAAAATTCCAATCTGAAAAAGACCAGGAGAAAGAGATTCTGAACGATGCCGGCCAGCAGGACGCATCGGCACAGGAACAGGAGACAGCAGAACAGCAGCAGGAAGAACCTAAGGAGGAGACCGTTGAGGACAAGTTAGCCAAGGCCGAAGCTGAGGCAGCAGACCTCAAGGACCGCCTGCTCCGCCAGATGGCCGAGTTTGACAACTACCGCAAACGCACCATGAAGGAGAAAGCCGACATTATACTGAACGGCAGTGCCGGCGTTGTAACTGACATTCTCCCTGTGATAGATGATCTTGAAAGGGCTATCGCCAACTCTGCAAAATCAGAGGATTTCGGCGCGCTGAAAGAGGGCATTGAACTCATCTACAACAAACTGATGCATATTCTTGAGCAGAAGGGTTTGCAGAAAATCTCGCCCAAGAACGAACCTTTTGACACTGATTTCCATGAGGCCATTGCCATGATTCCCGCTCCCAGCGAGGATCTCAAGGGCAAGGTTCTGGACTGTGCTATTGACGGATACAAACTGAATGACAAAGTACTGCGCCATGCAAAAGTGGCCGTAGGAGAATAAAGATATGGCAAAAAGAGATTATTACGAGGTGCTTGAGGTCCCCAAGACCGCTACTGCCGATGAGATAAAGAAGGCTTACCGCAAAAAAGCCATCCAGTACCACCCTGACAAGAACCCCGGTGACAAAGAGGCCGAGGAGAAATTCAAGGAGGCTGCCGAGGCATACAGCGTATTGAGCGACCCTGACAAACGTGCCAAATATGACCAGTTCGGATTTGAGGGCCTGAACGGCGCATCCGGATTCGGCGGAGGCGGCGGATTCAGCGGTGCCGGTATGTCAATGGACGATATATTCTCAATGTTCGGCGACATTTTCGGCGGCGGCGGATTCGGCGGTTTCAGCGGATTCGGCGGCAGCCGTACACGTCAGCGCGGTGACCGCAAGCAGCGCGGCTCAGACCTCAGGGTCAAGGTTGCGCTCACCCTTGAGGAGATAAACACCGGCGTAACCAAGAAATTCAAACTCAAGAAACTGGTTCCCTGCCAGCACTGCAAGGGTACAGGAGCAAAAGACGGTTCTGCCGCAGAGACCTGCCCTGACTGCCACGGTTCAGGCGTGGTGATGCGCACCCAGCAGAGTTTCTTCGGTGTGGTACAGACGCAGACCGTATGCCCCCGTTGCGGCGGTGAAGGCAAGATTATCAAAGACCGTTGCCCGCACTGCAGCGGTGACGGCGTGGTTTACGGTGAAGAGATTGTTGAGATAAACATACCAGCCGGTGTTGCCGAGGGCATGCAACTCTCAGTTGAGGGCAAGGGTAATGCCGGCAAGCACAACGGCTACAACGGCAATCTGCTGGTTCTGATTGAGGAGATTCCCCACAAGGATCTGGTGCGTGACGAGAACGACCTGGTTTACAACCTGCTGCTCACGGTACCGCAGGCCGCACTTGGAGGAGCCATTGAGATACCCACGCTTGACGGTGCCGTCAAACTCAAGATAGAGCCGGGAACACAGCCGGGCAAGATGCTGCGTCTGCGCGGCAAGGGACTGCCCGAACTGAACAGCAGCCGCCGCGGCGACATGATTGTGAACGTAAGCGTATATATACCCGAAACACTGTCCAAGGATGAGAAACAGGCCATGGAGAAGTTCCAGACATCGGACCATTTCCAGCCCACCCAATCAATCAAGGAAAAGTTGTTCCGCAAGTTCCGCAGTTATTTTGACTAAACGATAATGACTTATCAGGAAGCTGTAGAGTATCTCTACACACAGACACCCCTTTTCCAGAACGTAGGCCAGGAAGCATACAAGGAAGGCCTCTACAACACGGTGACGATTGACCGTTACCTGGGTTGCCCCCATAAACTGTACAAAACCATACACGTGGCCGGCACCAACGGCAAAGGCAGCGTGTCACACACCCTGGCCGCCATACTGCAGGCATCGGGTTACAAGACCGGACTTTACACCTCACCCCATCTGACCGATTTCCGTGAGCGTATTAGGGTCAACGGCAAGCCCGTAAGCCCCGACTTTGTAGTCAAATTCATTGAAAAGAACCGCGATTTCCTGGAGCCGCTGCACCCATCATTCTTTGAGGTTACCACGGCAATGGCTTTCAGTTGGTTCGCCGAGCAGGAGGTTGACATTGCAGTTATTGAAACAGGTCTTGGAGGCCGTCTTGACTGCACCAACATAATCAAACCGGTACTTTCCATAATCACCAACATAGGTTTTGACCACACAAAATTCCTTGGCAGCACACTGCCCGGGATTGCCTTTGAAAAGGCCGGAATAATCAAGAAGAACGTTCCGGTAGTGATAGGCGAATATACCGATGAGACCCGTCCTGTTTTTGAGCGCAAGGCCGAAGAGGTGGGCACGCGGATAGTGTTCGCTCAGGATGATTGTAAAATCATTTCGCACAAATACGTAAATCCGTCAAAGGTTGTCTATGAGACGGCCGAACTGCCGCAACTGGAGAGCGGACTGGCCGGTTTGTGTCAGGACAAGAATGCCAACACCATTCTGACAGCAGTGAGTGAACTCAAGCGCAAGAAGTTTGACATCACTGAGGCCGCCGTCAGAAAAGGATTCAAGGATGTCTGCCGCATGACAGGTCTGCGCGGACGCTGGCAACTTGTCAGAAAGAAGCCTGACATTATTTGTGACACCGGCCACAACAGCCACGGTCTCAAATACATAGCACAGCATCTGGAGGAACTCTCGTCAAAACCAGGATTCGGCCAGTTGCGCATAGTGTTGGGCATGGTGAATGACAAGGACGTGTCTCAGGTTCTGGCCATCATGCCGCGCAATGCAAGGTATTATTTCACCCAGGCATCGGTCAAGAGGGCGCTTGACGCAAGTTCGCTCAGGGAGATGGCACGTGAAGCCGGACTGACGGGAAGAGTCTATCGGACCGTGGCACAGGCAGTCAGCACGGCACAGCGTGAGGCATCAGCCAACGACCTGATTTTTGTGGGAGGCAGCACATTCGTGGTGGCAGACCTGCTTACAATGCGCGAATTCTTTATTCAAGGCTGAAAAAAACCGCTTTTCACTTGGAATAGTATCTGAAATTGGCTTAATTTGCGTTGTTTTATTTTAATAACAATATAAAGCCAATTATACTATATGAGCAATTTCTTTGTGAAAGACAATCTGGCCGGCCTCAAAAGGGAGGATTTCCAGGCTACAGTTCAAGGTAAAAACGTTGACCTTTTCATTCTTAAGAACAAGAAAGGCAGTGAGATAGCAGTCACAAACTATGCCGGCGCACTGTGCGCGGTCATGATGCCTGACCGTAACGGCAAGATGGAGAGCGTGGTCTGGGGCCACGACAGTCTGCAGCACGTGATTGACAGTGAGGAAATTTATCTGAGCGTGCTTATCGGCCGCTACGGCAACCGCATTGCAAACGGCAAGTTCTCACTTGACGGCAAACAATATACACTGGCCATCAACAATGACCCCAACAGCCTTCACGGAGGTCCCACAGGTTTCCACAAACGTATTTTTGACGCAGAACAAACTGACCAGCAGACTCTGCACCTGCACTATCTGTGCAAGGACGGTGAGGAGGGTTTCCCCGGCAACCTGGACGTAAATGTGACCTACCGTCTGACCGATGACAACGAACTGGCCATAGAGTATGAGGCAACTACTGACAAGAAGACCGTTGTATGCCTTACCAACCATGCCTATTTCACACTGAACGGCATGAAGAAAAACCCCCTGACGGTTCTTGACTATGACCTGACAATAAACGCCGACCATTATATTCCTATTGACAATACAGCCATACCTCTTGGCACGATTGACAAGGTTGAGGGCACTCCGTTTGATTTCCGCACCCCGCACAAGGTGGGTGACCGCATTGAGCAGGGTATCCAGACCAAGAACGGCAACGGATATGACCACTGCTGGGTACTCAACAAGCGCGAGCCCGGTGAACTGAGTTTTGCTGTAAAGTGCGTTGATCCCGCAAGCGGCCGCACCCTGGAGTGCTACACCACAGAACCTGGAGTACAGTGCTATTCAGGCAACTACTGCAGCGGCAGCACCTGCGCCCACGGCTCCACACTGCCCAAGCGCTGCGCCATCTGCTTTGAGGCCGAGCACTTCCCCGACAGTCCCAACCGTCCTTACTTCCCAAGCACGGTACTGAATCCGGGAGAGGTCTATACACAGACAACAATCTATCGTTTCGGAGTGGAATAATCCCTGTCTATGGATACAGCCATTCTGAGAAACAGGTTCCGCGAGCAGTTCGGTACAAGCGGAGACCTGTACTTTTCGCCCGGGCGCATCAACCTGATCGGTGAACACACTGATTACAATGGCGGTTTTGTATTTCCAGGCGCCGTTGACAAGGGCATTACCATAGAAATATACCGTAACGGTTCACGCAAGGTATGCCTGCTGGCACTTGACCAGAAGGAGCACAACTACGTGGAGTTCACGCTCGATGACACCTCAAAACCAGAGGAGCATTGGGCGTGTTACGTTTTCGGTGTATGCAAGGAGTTGGAAAAGCGCGGAGTCACGCTGGGTGGATTCAATGCCGCCATTACAGGTGATGTTCCGCTTGGAGCAGGCATGTCATCATCGGCAGCACTTGAAAGCGTGTTTGCATTTGCGCTGAACACCATGTTCGCCGGCGGACGCGTTGACAAGTTTGAACTGGCCAAGATAGGTCAGGCCACCGAGCACAACTACTGCGGAGTGAACTGCGGAATAATGGACCAGTTCGCCTCTGTGTTCGGCAAGGAGGGGTGCCTTATCCGTCTGGACTGCCGCTCACTGGAGTACGAGTATTTCCCGTTTGATCCAAAGGGATACACTCTGGTGCTCATTGACTCATGTGTAAAGCACACTTTAGGAAACGAGTATAACGAGCGTCGTGAAAGTTGTGAGAAAGCGGTGGCCGCAGTGGCAAGCCAGTGGATTGGTGTAGAGTCTCTGCGCGATGTTGACTACGCCATGCTGGATTCGGTAAAGAGTATGATTTCAGACACCGACTACCGCCGCGCCAAATATATTCTTGATGAAAAAGAACGCGTACTGGCCGTGTGTAGCGCCCTGAATGAGGGCAACTACCAACTGGTGGGACAAAAGATGTATGAGACCCACTGGGGGCTGAGCCGTGATTACACGGTAAGTTGCCCGGAACTGGATTTTCTGGTAGAGACGGCACAGGAGTGCGGTGTAACCGGAAGCCGCATAATGGGCGGCGGATTCGGAGGCTGCACACTCAATCTGGTGCGTGACACCCTTTATGACAAATTCATTTCAAAAGCCACCCGTGAGTATTCACGCAAGTTCGGAATCATACCCAAGGTCTATCGCGTGGTTATCGGTGACGGCTCAAGGAAACTGCAATAATTCATTAATCAACTAAATAACAAACCAAAATGAAAAAATCAAGTTTTATTGCTCTGGTGGCAGGTATGCTTGCATTGACAGCCTGTTCACAGAAGGAGGCTCCGGTTCTCAACAGGGCCGACTTTCAGATGGAGTTTACAGGAAAGCAGACTGACCTGTACAAACTGACAAACGCCAACGGCTGCGAGGTTTGGGTAACCAACTTCGGCGCACGTATCGTTGCAATCATGGTTCCTGACAAGAACGGAAAGATGCAGGATGCAGTCATCGGTTTCGGTAACATCAAGGACTACACCACACTGGCCAGTGACTTTGGCTCAACAGTAGGCCGTTATGCAAACCGTATCAACCAGGGGCAGATTACCCTTGACGGCGTTACATATCAGTTGCCGCAGAACAACTTCGGTCACTGCCTGCACGGAGGTTGCGACATTACCATTCCTCTGGGTTGGCAGAACCTTGTATGGGATGTAAAGGAGGTAAAGAACAACTCAATTACCCTGGTTATGAACTCAGCCGACGGTGAGGCCGGATTCCCGGGCAACGTTGTAGCCACTGCAACCTATACACTCAATGACAAGAACGCCATTGACATTGTATGGAAGGCTACCACAGACAAGAAGACCGTTGTCAACATGACCAACCACAGTTACTTCAACCTGAACGGTGACCACTCAATTCCTGTCACCAACCACATTCTTACTCTGAATGCTGACAATTTCACTCCCTGCGATGACACATACATGACCACAGGCGAGATTCTTCCTGTTGCAGGCACTCCTATGGATTTCACCAAGGGCAAGGCCATCGGCAAGGAGATCAACAACTATAGTTACGTACAACTCAAGAACGGTAACGGTTATGACCACAACTGGGTGCTGAACACCAAGTGTGATGATACCAAGTGCGCCGCCAAACTCTACAGCCCCATCACCGGTATCTACGTTGAGGTTTACACCAACGAGCCGGGTATCCAGTTCTATTCAGGTAACTTCCTGGACGGTTCAGGCATTGACAAGCAGGGCAACAAGATGGAGCAGCGTACAGGCTGCTGCCTGGAGACGCAGAAGTTCCCCGACAGCCCCAACAAGTCAAATCTGCCCGGCTGGTACAGCGCAGAACTTGTTCCCGGTCAGGAGTACTACAGCCACTGCATCTACCAGTTTGGCGTAGAATAATCACGAATTTCTAATTACAAACAAATAACCAAATGAACAACAGTATTATTGAAGCATTGTCAAATAACGGTTTCAAGCCTATTGACTATGTTGTATTCGTTGCCTATCTGGCAATCCTTATTTTCTTGGGTTTCTTCCTTTCACGCAGTAAAGACGGTAAAGAAAAAGATTCAAAAGACTACTTCCTGGCAGGTAATACCCTGACATGGTGGGCAGTAGGTGCATCACTGATTGCAGCAAACATCAGTGCCGAGCAGTTCATCGGTATGTCAGGTACCGCATTCGCATCAGGTATCGCAATTGCCGCATATGAACTTATGGCTGCAGCCACCCTGCTGGTTGTAGGTAAGTTCCTGCTCCCCGTGATGATTGAGAAAAAGATTTTCACCATTCCGCAGTTCCTTCGTGACCGTTACAACCCGGGCACAGGTCTGGCATTCTCAATCTTCTGGCTTTTCCTGTATGTATTCATCAACCTGACATCAGTTGCATGGCTGGGTGCTCTGGCCATCAAGCAGATTCTGGGTCTGCCCAAGGTTCCGGGCATGTTCCTGGGTATGGAGGTTGATATGACTCTGCTGGTTATCATCCTGGTTCTTTACCTGATTGCCGGTATCTATTCAATCTACGGCGGTCTGTCATCAGTTGCATGGACCGATGTTATGCAGGTTACCTTCCTGGTAGGCGGCGGTCTTATCACTGCTTATGCCGCTCTGGTGGTTATCGCAAAGGATCTGGGTCTTGAGGGTGGCGCTTTTGCAGCACTTGGAGAGGTTTACCAGAAACTGACATCGACAGCGGGAGACTCGCACTTCAACCTGGTTGTGAACCAGGCCAAGACTCCCGATGCATACTTTGACATTCCGGGTATCGCCGTTATCGTAGGTGCCCTGTGGCTGACCAACCTGGGTTACTGGGGTTTCAACCAGTACATCATCCAGAAGGGTCTTGCAGCCAAGAGCCTGAGCGAGGCCAAGAAGGGTATGGTATTTGCCGCATTCCTCAAGATTCTGATCCCGTTCATCGTCTGCATCCCCGGTGTATGCGCATTCTACATCATGAAGGAGCAGCCTGAACTGTTCTCAAAACTGGCCGGCAGCATTGAGCGTTCTGACGATGCTTATCCTTTCCTGATCCGCAACTTTACTCCGGTATTCGTAAAGGGTCTGTCATTCGCCGCCCTGTCAGCAGCCGTTATCTCATCACTGGCTTCAATGTTCAACTCAACATCAACCATCTTTACGATGGATATCTACAAGCAGTACTTCAAGAAGGATGCAAGTGAGAAGCGTCTTGTGAACGTAGGCCGTATCACATCAGTTTGCGCTCTTATCATTGCTCTGATTGCCGTTTATCCTATCATGGGTGGTGCTGACCAGGCATTCCAGATCATTCAGGAGTATTCAGGATTCGTATATCCGGGCGTTGTAGTAATCTTTGGTCTGGGTCTGCTCTGGAAGCGTGCTTCTGGTCCCGCAGCCGTTGTTACCGCCATCGGTACATTCGCATTCTCAATCCTGTTCAAGATTATCATGCCTAACACTCCGTTCATGCTCCGCATGGGTTATGTATTCCTGGTACTGGTTGCCATATTCATACCTATGTCACTCTACAACAAGAAGAACGCTGTTGAGGCCGATAAACTTGACCAGCACACCATTGACGCTCAGATGAAGTGGTCAACAATCCTCTTCACAATAGCCGCTATCTGCCTGGTATTTGCCGTTTACGGCGTTATTGATCCGGTTCTGCGCGGTTGGGGCTTTGAGGCTATGTTCTTCCTGACAGCCATCCTTGCCGTTCTTGGTATTTACCTGCGTTCAAATGCCAAGGATAAAGTTCAGGATGCCAAGGCCGTTGGTATTGACCTGGAACTCTTCCGCACCGACAGGACATTCAATCTGGGTGCACTGGGAGTTATCGTGATTCTGGTTATCCTTTATGTAAGTCTCTGGTAATATGCTTGAGGAACTTAAAGAAAAGGTATTCAAGGCTAACCTTGACCTTGTAAAGCAAGGTCTGGTGATATTCACCTGGGGTAACGTTTCGGGCATAGACCGCGAAAAGGGACTTGTTGTCATCAAGCCCAGCGGCGTGAGTTATGACGAGATGAAGGCCAGTGATATGGTTGTTGTCTCCCTCGAGACCGGTAAGGTCGTTGAGGGAGACCTCAATCCTTCATCGGACACCCCCACTCACCTGGTGCTCTACAGGAATTTCCCCAACATACAGGGCGTGGTTCACACCCACTCCACCTACGCTACCGCCTTTGCTCAGGCAGGCCGTGACATTCCGAACATAGGAACCACACACGCTGACTATTTCTACAAGGATATTCCCTGTACGCGTGACATGACTGAGGCCGAGGTTAAGGGACAGTATGAGTTGGAGACCGGCAATGTGATTGTGGATGAGATTCTCAATATCCGCAAGATCAACCCTGACCACACTCCTGCCGTTCTGGTCAAGAACCATGGTCCGTTCTCATGGGGAACATCGCCCGACAATGCGGTGTATAACGCCAAGGTGATGGAGCAGTGCGCCAAGATGGCGTTCGTGGCTTTCTCAGTGAACCCTGACCTTACAATGAATCCGCTTCTTATTGAGAAGCACTATAGCCGTAAGCATGGACCAAATGCCTATTACGGCCAGAAAAAGAAATAATCCACTTTAAAACTAAAGATTATGTTTGAAAACAATGAGATATGGTGGGTGACAGGAGCCCAGTTACTTTACGGAGGTGACGCTGTAGTAGCAGTTGACGGTCACTCAAAAGAGATGGTTGAAGGTCTGAACAAGAGCGGCAACATCCCCGTTAAGATTGTTTATAAAGGTACTGCCAACAGCAGCAAGGAGGTTGAGGCTGTTATGAAGGCCGCCAACAATGACGAGAAGTGCATAGGTATCATTACCTGGATGCACACCTTCAGCCCCGCCAAGATGTGGATCAAGGGCCTGCAGGCTCTTGAGAAACCTCTGCTCCATTTCCACACCCAGTACAATACTGAAATTCCCTGGAGTTCAATCGATATGGACTTTATGAACCTGAACCAGAGCGCCCACGGCGACATCGAATTCGGTCATATCTGCACCCGTATGCGTGTAGCCCGCAAGGTTGTTGTAGGTCACTGGAAGAGCGTAGAGGCTCAGAAACAGATTGCAGTTTGGGCTCGCGCCGCTGCCGGCCGTGCCGATGCACACAACGTACGCTGCCTTATGTTCGGTATGAACATGAACAACGTAGCCGTTACTGACGGTGACCGCGTTGAGTTTGAGCAGCGCATGGGTTACCATGTTGACTACTACCCCGTATCATCACTCATGGACTACTTCAAGAAGGTAACTGACGCCGAGGCTGACGCCCTTGTTGAGGAGTACAAGAAACTCTACACCATCAAGATTGATGAGAGCGGTGAAAAGGTATATTGGGAGAAGGTAAAGAACTCTGCAAAGGCTGAGATTGCTCTGCGCCGCGTACTCAAGGATACTAACGCTACCGCTTTCACCACAAACTTTGATGACCTGGGTGATGCAGATATCGATGCTCCTGATTTCTGCGGATTCGATCAGATTCCGGGCCTTGCATCACAGCGTCTTATGCAGGAGGGTTACGGTTTCGGCGCCGAGGGTGACTGGAAGACAGCCTGCCTGTACCGCACACTCTGGGTTATGAACCAGGGCATGCCCAAGGGTTGCTCATTCCTTGAGGACTACACCCTGAACTTTGCCGCTGACTGCACATCAAGCCTGCAGAGCCACATGCTGGAGATCTGCCCGCTCATCGCTACCGAGAAGCCCAAGTTGGAGGTTCATTTCCTTGGCATAGGTATCCGCAAGCAGCAGACCGCCCGTCTGGTGTTCACATCAAAGACCGGCCGTGGTATCAAGGCTACCGTTGTTGACCTTGGCAACCGCTTCCGTCTGATTACCAGCGAGGTTGAGTGCATCGAGCCCAAACCAATGCCCAAACTGCCGGTTGCATCGGCCCTGTGGGTTCCGCAGCCTTCATTTGAGATTGGCGCAGGCGCATGGATACTGGCAGGTGGTACACACCACAGTGCATTCTCATATGATATCACTGCCGAGTACTGGGAGGACTTTGCCGAGATGTGCGATATTGAGTACATTGCTATTGACAAGAACACCACCATCAGCAGTTTCAAGCAGCAACTCCGCAACAACGAGGTTTATTTCATGCTCAATAAAGCCCTGAAGTAATATGGCATACGATCCCAAATCAGTTATAGAAAAAGGACAGGCCATTCTCGGTATAGAGTTTGGTTCAACACGCATCAAGGCTGTGCTCATAGACCCTGAATACAAGCCGATTGCCCAGGGTAGTCATACCTGGGAGAATCAACTGGTAAACGGCCTGTGGACATACAGCGTTGAGAGCATCTGGTTCGGACTGCAGGACTGCTACGCTGACCTGCGCAAGAACGTGCTCAAGCAGTACGAGGTTGAGATTGAGAATCTGGCTGCAATAGGTATAAGTGCCATGATGCACGGATACATGCCTTTTGACAAGCACGGTGACATTCTGGTGCCTTTCCGCACATGGCGTAACACCAACACCGGCAAGGCAGCAGCTGAGCTGTCAGAGCTGTTTGTGTTCAACGTGCCTCTGCGCTGGAGCATATCACACCTGTATCAGGCTATTCTTGATAATGAGCCGCACGTTAAGGATATTGATTTCCTGACCACTCTGGCAGGATTCATCCACTGGCAACTCACCGGCAAGAGAGTGCTTGGCGTAGGTGATGCATCGGGTATGATTCCCGTTGATCCCGCAACCAAGACCTACAACGCCACAATGGTTGACAAGTTTGACAAACTGATTGCCACCAAGGGTTATCCCTGGAAACTGCTTGACATTCTGCCCAAGTCACTTGACGCAGGTCAGGATGCAGGTGTGCTGACCGAGGCTGGCGCACGCAAACTGGATATCACCGGTCACTTGAAACCCGGTGCTCCCATCTGTCCTCCTGAGGGCGATGCAGGCACAGGCATGGTTGCTACAAACGCTGTACGTCCGCGCACAGGTAACGTATCGGCCGGTACATCATCATTCTCAATGATTGTGCTTGAGAAAGACCTCAAGAAACCGCATGATGTAATCGATATTGTGACTACACCTGACGGCAGCCCCGTGGCTATGGTTCACTGCAACAACTGCACCAGTGACCTGAATGCATGGGTTAACCTGTTCAAGGAGTTTGAGGAGATTATGGGTATTCCTGTTGATATGGGACAACTCTTTACCAACCTGTTCAACGTGGCACTCAAGGGTAATCCTGACTGCGGCGGTATTATGAGTTACAACTATGTATCAGGTGAGCCTGTTACCGGTTTTGCCGACGGACGCCCGTTGTTTGTACGCTCAGCCAATGACAAGTTCAACCTGGCTAACTTTATGCGCGCTATAATAAGCGGTGCAATAGGTGTGCTCAAGGTTGGTAACGACATTCTGTTCAATGAGGAGAAGATCAAAGTTGACCGTATTACCGGTCACGGCGGTCTGTTCACTACTCCCGGCGTAGGCCAGCGCATACTGGGTGCAGCCCTGAACTCACCTATCTCCTGCATGAAGACTGCAGGCGAAGGCGGTCCCTGGGGTATGGCTATCCTGGCATCTTACCTTATCAACAACAAGAAGAACCAGTCATTGGCTGAGTTCCTTGATGATCAGGTATTTGCCGGCGATACAGGTACATCGGTTGCTCCTACTCCTGAGGATGTGGCTGGATTCAATGCCTACATTGAGAACTACAAGCAGTGTCTGCCTATTGAGGAGGCTGCTGTCAAGTTCAAGAAGTAAAATATCACGCAGAAATCACAGAAACCACAGAAAGGTCGGCCTTCGGCCTCAAAATTTTTCTAAGATTTTGAGCGAAGCGACCTATTTGTGGATTCGTGGTCAATAAAATGTCCTAATTACACTAACTAATGGAAAATATGAAGAAAGTTTCTTTTAAACTGTTTGCACTGGCCGCAGCAATGGTTTGCTGTATGCCTGCTCTGGCTGCAAAGCCCAAGTTCCCGCTTCTGCCAAGCGCCCCTTATGATACCATTATTGATGGTCAGAAAGTAGCCCTTTATACTATTAAAAAAGGTAAGGTCGCTGCACAGATTATCAACTATGGCGGATTCGTGGTAGGTCTCTACTCACCCGATAAGAACGGTGAATACGCCAACCTGGTCAACCACTATGATGATATCCATCAGTACATGCGTTACAACATGGGTATGATTGGCCCGGCTCTGGGTCGTTATGCCAACCGTATAGCAAACGGCAAGTTCACTCTTGACGGTGTTGAGTACAACATTACCAAGAACAGCGGCCAGCACACTCTGCACGGCGGCGCCAAGGGTTTTGACCACACCGCTTGGAAGGTTGTAAAGGCCAAGAAGAACAAACTGGTTCTCTCTTGTGTTCTGCCCGATGGTCTTGACGGTTTCCCCGGCACTCTCACAACTATTCTGACCTACTCCATTACCAAGGACGGCGGTCTGCAGATAAGTTATGAGGCTACTACCGATAAGGCTACTGTTGTCAACCTGTCTAACCACACCTATTTCAACCTGGATGGTGCAGGCAACGGTGACATCATGGATCATGAGCTGATGATCAATGCCGGTTTCATTACCGAGACTGACCGCAGCAACATCCCTACAGGTGACTTTGGTATTGTTGACGGCACTCCTTATGATTTCCAGAAACCCGTACGCATTGGTGACCGTCAGTACTCACCCCAGCCCGCACAGAGCGGTGCACGCGGTGGATTCGGCGGCTTTGGCGGACAGGTTCCTGAGGGTATGGTTCGCAGTTATGACAACAACTTCTGCCTGATTCATAATGAGCAGGGCAAGGTTGAGATGGTTGCATCACTCTACTCACCCAAGTCTGGCCGTTACATGGAGGTTTGGAACAACCATCCGGGACTTCAGGTCTTTACCGGTGCACGCACCGCTATCGCCCTTGAGTCACAGATGTATCCTGACTCACCCAATCATGACTTCTTCCCCAGCACCACACTGCGTCCCGGTGAGAAGTATCAGCACACTGTAATCTACAAGCTCTCAGTAAAATGATACAAAAGGGGACGGTTCTGTTTTGTACCGTATATTAGCAAAAAAGCGTTCAGAAACAAATCTGGACGCTTTTTTACATACAATTGGGGACAGTCCCCAATTGTAAAAGCGAACTTGTTTGTATTTAATTCCTTTTATTTCAACTGTTTTATATACTTTTGCATCATAAGCATATAACAAACATGAGCAGCAAAGAGTGTTTAAGCAAATTCACCCCAAATCTATTTTGGGATGTTGACCCAGCGGATTTATCGATGGAAGAACATTCATGCTACATCATCCAACGTGTCATGGAACATGGCCAGATGAATGATTGGCGGCTCATCAATCACTACTATGGCATAGACAAGATCGTTGAGGAGTGCAAACAGATGCGTACTCTTGACCCTGTTTGTCTCTCATTTATTACTACCATATCACACACCAACCAAGAAGATTACCGATGCTATCACTTCAGACAGTCTTTCCCGACACCCTGGAACTCTTGAAATCCTTGATGAATCACCCCCTACTCAATGAAATGAGATTGGTAGGAGGAACATCGCTTGCACTACAATATGGCCATCGACGCTCAGTTGATTTGGATTTCTTTGGTATTACAACTGAAAATACCGATGAACTTAATGCTGCAATGCAACAGTGTACAAAAAAGGTAGTACAAGGAAACTGCTCAAAAAGCATCAAATCTTATTATTTGAATGAAGTTAAAGTTGATATAGTCAACTACAATTATAAATGGATAGATGAACCGGTAATAGAACAAGGTCTTAGACTGGCTTCACCAAAAGATATAGCCGCAATGAAAGTCAATGCCGTAATGGGACGAGGCACAAAAAAGGATTTTGTTGATGTATATTTTTTGCTTCAGCATTATTCATTTGACGAAATAATAAAATTCTACCTACAGAAATATCCGGAGGGTTCAGAATATCGTGCGTTATTGAGCATGACCTATTTCAACGATGCCGACCCTCAACCTATGCCATTTATGTTCCAACCCATTGACTGGTCAAACATAAAGCAGGAAATACGCAATCAGGTTGATTCCTATAACAAAAGACATTTGTGACATGACAGGTGACAATAATATAATAAAGGCCGGACAGTATGAATAACTATCCGGCCTTTATTTATAAAATGACACAGCGATTCCTTTGTGCTCTAAACAAAGCTTTCATACGGTCAGTAATTTTGGTTCCTGCAAATTTAATCAAATATATTTGGTTCGTTCGTTTTAATACATTTACTTTGTAGCGCAAAGTACTTTTCGAGCACAAAACATATATGAAAGAACAGGAGATTAAGGAGACACTGAGCGACATCAGGAATATGATGGAGCGGTCACAGAAGGTTATGTTTCTGAACGGGACATCGGGTGTTTTGGTTGCTGTCTGGGCTCTATTGGGGGCAGTTTTGGTCAGCAACATCCTTTACGGTTCAATATGGCCGCTATGGGGATCCACATCATTGCCTTTACAGGAAATAAATACCGGACGGTTCATCTGGGCGGCATTCTATTTTGCCTGTACATTCATTGCATCGTGCATCACCGTATGGCTCATGTCCAAGCACAGGGCGGAACGTAAAGGACTGGAGTTCAAACTGGATGCCGGCGCAAAACAGTTGTTGCGCACTTTCTTTATAGTCATGATAATTGGCGGACTGTTCTGCCTCACTCCTTTCGGTAACGGACATTGGGAACTGGTTCCCGGTTACATGCTGGCATTCTACGGACTGGCGCTTGTGGTCATATCACCAATGGCTTTCAAAATATCCATCATAAAGTATTTCGGATTCATTCAGATTGCAGTGGGATTGGCTGCACTGATACTACCTCAA
The DNA here is from genome assembly GCA_017551925.1 of Bacteroidaceae bacterium. Classification (GTDB taxonomy): domain Bacteria; phylum Bacteroidota; class Bacteroidia; order Bacteroidales; family Bacteroidaceae; genus Colenecus. The sequence goes on from JAFZKA010000003.1 coordinate 45,637, forward strand.
TATGGCATGATGTTCTGGACTATAGGATTCTGCATCCTGCACTTCATCTGGGGAATCTGGTTCCATTTTGTTTTTGACCGCAAAGAAAGATGACCAGTATTGAGAATCTTGACAAGGCATTTGAAAGCCGCGTTAGGCTGGGTATAATGTCGGTGCTGACCGGAGCGGGTCAGTCAGACTTCAACACCCTTAAGACGATGCTGGGCGTATCGGACGGCAATCTGGCCAGCCATATCCGTGCTCTGGAGGAACTGGGGTACATTGAAACCCGCAAGCAGTTCATCGGCCGAAAGCCCAACACCTCCTACTTTGTTACCGACGCCGGTCAAAAAGCATTCAGCGCCCACATTGATGCCCTGACTTCTCTACTTGGTATAAAATCAGAATGATATGAGTACGATAGCAGAAAGGATAAGAGGTTTGGCCGATACGGTAAGGCGGGGCATTGAGAGGTTTCCGCTGACGGTGGTGTTTGCTTTTGCGCTTACGGTATGTGAGATTATAATTGAGTATAAAGGATATCACGGCGTCAGTAATGAATGGAAGTTTTTCATGTCATGGTATCCTGCTACGGGAATGGCTTTATCGTTAAGCCTTTCCCTGTGGCTAGAGGAGCATGCCGGCAAGATTGCCTATAAGCTGGCAGCAGTATTGTTACACATAATCTGGCTGGGAGTAAGCACTTTGCTGATGCAGAACCAACACATATTGTTGAATGCACCATATAAATTCGTTATTGCAGCTCTGATTGCAGTTCTGGTGCTGTCACTGCTTGTACTCTCATTCCTTAAGGATAAGAATGATGTGGCGTTCTGGAACTTCACTATTCGCTCCATAGGCGCTGTGGTTACCGCGCTTGTGGTAAGCGGAATTGTATGCGGTGGATTGGAACTTCTTTTTGTCGCTATCGAGAAACTGTTCGGGGCATATATAAGTTCACACTGTTATGTCAATATCGTTATTGTAAGTTTCTGCTTATTGGCCCCCATACTGTGTATCCAGGCTATTCCCAATGGCACTCTCAAGCATGACTATGAGCCCATGTGCCTGCCGCGGCTCATTGAGAATGCCGTAACAAAGCTGTTCACTCCCATCGCCATGGCATACTTTATTACCTTGTATTGCTATGCAGCCAAAATACTGTTCACTTGGCAACTGCCTGACGGTTGGGTGTCATGGCTGGTATCGGCATCAATGGTGGCTATGATCCTGTTCCTGACTATGGTCTATCCGTACCTGAAGAAGGTTTCCCTCAGTTCTTCAAACTGGAACAGGATGGCTGTCAATATCATTACACGACGTATGCCCGTACTGATGCTTCCGCTACTCATGCTCATGAGCATAGGTATTGCCAGACGTTTTTCTGATTATGGGATTACCATACTGCGCCTCTATCTGGCAGCCTTCAATCTGTGGTGTTATGCGGTATGCATAGTTCTCATCATCAGGCGCAAAGCAGGCATTATATGGATCCCGGTATCACTTGTCCTGACTTTTGCCCTGCTCACCCTGATGCCGGTAAACGTTTCCAGTTACGTGAGGAAGAATCTGACATCGGATGTGACTGCTACCCTGCAGGAGAACGGGTGGAACGGAGCATCCATGAGCGATGGAGAATACACTCAATTCCTGAAAAGACTGGACCCCCAAACGGCAGCACAACTTGACAGCCGCATTGACTACCTGAAACGGCAGTTCTCACGCCAGACGGTGAAAGAGTTTATTGGAGAACATGTATTCACCGGACGCAATACAGAATCTGTCTTTGAGGATGAGATAAACGGTAAAATAGAGATACACCGCTACCGCAGCATACTTGGTGACATAACGTTCAATCTTCCACAGGGTGTTACCAGGATGTGTATGATCGATGATATACCGGCTGATTTTGACAAAGAGAGCATAGATGATGACATCCTGACCGTGCATATACATATAAACACGTTCCACACCGATACTAAAGACTGGCATATCCCGCTGGACTATGAGTTCCGTTTTCCGCTTTCGCAACTGCGTGGAATGGAGGAAGAGATGAAACCTGAGAATATGGGCAAGAACGATTACAACCATGCCATCTGCTATACCGGCAGACTTGTTGAGGAAACCGATGAAGACGTTCCTGATACGGTGTATCTATATCTGGACACGTTCCATGTACGCTTTGACGGCAAGGAGGGTTACTTCAATGCCAGCGGCCCTGTATTCTTTAAATAATAGCACAAACGGACCGTATCCCTGTGTCATTTCAAACCTTTTCTCCTTATTACTGTCTAATGAAAAAAACGGAGAAAATGAAGAAGATACTTTTTGTAGTGGTGCTGGCTCTTTTAGCGGCATGCAAGGGTGATTTTGATGACGGTGTAATGCAGAAGAAAGGAAAGATTTATACAATCAACACTGAGACTATCTGCAACGCCCGTGGTTATCATGGGAATACGCCTGTCAAAGTCACGATCAAGAAAGATGTAATAGTGAATGTTGAGGCCATGCCAAACCGTGAGACTCCGCGTTTTTTTGAGAGAGTTCAACAAAACATGCTGCCCAAGTTCAGAGATATAAAGTTCAAGGATTACGCAACGGTTGATTGCGTATCGGGCGCAACCATCAGCAGCAAATGCGTCCGCGAGAACATGAAAGCGGCGTACGAGTACTACACCGAGCACAAATAGAAAAAAAGTACAATTGGGGGACTATCCCCAATTGTACTTTTTTTAGTTATTTCTCATTGAAAATGAGATTCAATCCCTGCCTTCGGTAGAAATCAAAACGTGTATCGCTGGAAATAAGCGGTATTTTAAGTGTCATGGCATGGGAGATGATAACATGATCACTTGGATCGCGATGATTCTGGGAGTTGTTGATACGCAATCGCGCATAAGTCCGCATTACTTCTTTCTGAATAGGCAAGATCTCAACAAAATATGTCTCCTCAATAGAACGGACCATATCCTCAGCTGTTTTCCATTTCTTATTGCCCCAACCTTTGTTATTGTAAGCTACAATAAGTTCACGTACACTTTCAGTACTGATATACAACAAGGAATTAGGTTCACCAAACAAAGCAAGAATATCAAGATCAAGGCTATGATAATCAGTACTCAGGTATATAAAGATGTTTGTGTCAATCAGGTATCTCATAACTAACATCTTTATTAAAGCAACAACATAGGGTCTTTTACCCAAACTTCCCCTTGATGTTCCACAAATGCCTTCATACTTTTGCTTTGAGGAACAAAAGATTCAAAAAACGCTTTTCTCTCCTCAGGAGTATATTTCTTCCTTGGAGTTTTTCTTTCTTTTTTTGTTTCCATGATTCAATAGTTTTAAAGTTTCGGTTGTAAAGATACAATCTCAAGCGGAAAAAACAAAACGGCTGTTTGAAAATACAATATAATAGACACAGATGTACCGCATCCCTGTGTTATTTTCTGGAAATGGCACAGGGATGCGGAACAATTGTGCTATTTGCTTTACTTTACAGGGATGCTGTCAACGCGGAGTTGATGGCGGCCGCCCTCGAAGGGGGTGTTCAGGTACTCGTCCATGATCTTGCGGGCCATGTCATTGTCTATGAAACGGCCGGGCATGACAAGCACGTTGGCATCATTGTGCTGACGGATAAGGTGAGCAATCTCAGGTATCCAGCACAATCCGGCGCGGATGCTCTGATGCTTGTTCAGAGTCATGGAGATGCCCTCTCCGCTGCCGCACATGGCTATACCCTTCTCTACCTCACCGTTCTCAATGCCGCGGGCCAGAGCGTGGCCGTAATCGGCATAGTTGCAACTGTCGGGAGTATAGGTGCCGTAGTCCTTGAACTCCAGCCCCTTCTCCTTCAAGTATTCTATCACGAACTGCTTCAACGGGAAAGCAGCGTGGTCACTTGCAATTCCTATCATTACTTGAGCAATGACTTAACCTGAGCATATACGTTCTCAGCGGTGAAACCGAGCTTCTCGTCGAGCACCTTGTAAGGAGCTGAGAAACCGAATGAGCTGAGACCCCAAACCTTACCGCTGGCACCTACCAGACCCTCAAGGGTTACAGGCAGACCGGCGGTGAGACCGAACTTACGCTTGTTACCGGGCAGGATGCTGCGCTGATAAGCCTTGGACTGGCTGCGGAACAGACCCTCAGAAGGAACGCTTACGATGCGGCACTTGATACCGTCCTTACGCAGGAGCTCAGCACCAGCAACCAGAGTTGATACCTCTGAACCTGAAGCGAGCAGGACAACGTCAAAGTCAGCATCGGAACCTGCAACGATGTAAGCACCCTTGGCAGCCTGGCTGTAGTCATTACCTGCGGGCAGAGTCTTGATGTTCTGACGGCTCAGGATAAGACCTGTGGGTGAAGTGGTATTCTCCATGGCGAGCTTCCAAGCCTGTGTGGTCTCGTCGCTGTCGGCGGGACGGAGAACAAGCATTGAGTTCTTGCCCTTGTGAGTCTTGAGCTTCTCCATGAGACGGATCTGTGCCTCCTGCTCAACGGGCTCATGTGTAGGACCGTCCTCACCTACGCGGAATGCATCGTGAGTCCAGATGAACTTGACGGGGAGCTCCATGAGAGCAGCCATACGTACGGCGGGCTTCATGTAGTCTGAGAATACAAAGAATGTACCGCAAGCGGGGATAACACCACCGTGCAGAGCCATACCGATGCAGCAGCAAGCCATGGTGAGCTCGGCTACGCCAGCCTGGAAGAATGCACCGCTGAAGTCACCCTTAACCATGTTGGTTGTATACTTGAGGAAACCGTCTGTCTTATCTGAGTTGCTGAGGTCGGCACTTGCGCAGATCATGTTGGGAACCTGCTGAGCGAGTTGGCTCAGAACTGCAGCTGATGCTGAACGTGTGGCGTCATCGGCCTTCTGCTCAACCTTGCTCCAGTCAATCTTGGGAGCCTTGCCGCTGAACCACTCCTTGAGGAGGGCAGCCTTCTCAGGATTTGCCTTCTCCCAGGCAGCCTTGCGGGCATACTTGGCATCCATGATCTTACGGAGTTCCTTGGCGCGGTCAGCATAGAGTTTCTTGACCTCGGGGAAGATCTGGAAAGGATTCTCAGGATCGCCGCCCAGAGCCTTGATGGTGTTGACATAAGCGTCACCACCCAGAGGAGCACCGTGAGTCTTGCAGTTACGCTCGTAACTGGTACCATCGGCCTTGAGGGCACCCTTACCCATGATGCACTTACCGATGATCAGGGTCGGTTTGCCGTTGGCGTTCTGAGCCATGGTCAGAGCACCGCGGATCTGGTCAACGCAGTTACCGTTAATCTCATATACGTTCCAACCCCATGCACGGTACTTGGCAGCGGTGTCCTCGGATGTAACCACCTTGGTCTCGGTTGAGAGCTGGATGTCATTTGAATCATAGAACATGATGAGGTTGTCAAGACCCAGAGTACCGGCAATACGGCCTGCGCCCTGTGAGATCTCCTCCTGGATACCACCGTCAGAGATGTAAGCGTAGATCTTGTGGTTCATTACCTCACTGCCCAATACGGCTGCCAGATGCTTCTCGGCAATGGCGGCACCTACTGCGAATACATGACCCTGACCAAGAGGACCTGATGTATTCTCAATACCGCGTGCAACCTCAAGTTCGGGGTGACCGGTAACAGGTGAGCCCCACTGACGCAGTGTAGCCAGTTCCTCCATTGAGAACTTGCCTGTAAGAGCAAGCTGTGAGTAAAGCATGGGAGCCATGTGGCCGGGATCCAGGAAGAAACGGTCACGACCCTCAAACTTCATGTTGCGGGGATCATACTCCAGGAACTCGCTGAAAAGCACGTTAATGAAATCAGCACCGCCCATGGCGCCACCGGGGTGACCTGACTTGGCCTTCTCGACCATTGACGCAGCCAGAATACGGATATTATCGGCTGCCTTGTTCATCAATTCTTTACTGTTCATTGTTATATTTGTTTAGTGAATTTTGCAAAAACGCAGTAGCTTGCAAATTTAGAAAAAATATAGCAGTAAAGAAAGCATGTGCGCTTTTTTGTATAATAAGGTATCGTCAATGCACCTATAAACCCATTTTTTACTATTTTTGCATGCAACAAACCAATTCTTTTCTTAAAAACCTACTAATTCTGACCTAAAAAGATGAAGAAATCAATCATTATCAGTTTAGCGCTTCTGCTGCCGTTTGCACTTTGCGCAGAGATTACCAAGAAAGAAGACATCAACAAGGATAACCTCTACAAGTTCAGAGGAAGCATGACCCAGTATGAGGATCCCGGCGTAACCTATTCAAAGGCCCCCAAGGGTTTCAAACCATTCTATATGAGCCACTACGGACGCCACGGTTCACGTTACCTGCTCAACACACCGCAGTACAATGACCCGTTGACCATACTCCAGCAGGCCAATGACAAAGGCGTTTTGACCGATTTCGGTAAGGATGTTCTGCGCCGCATAGATATAATGGCAAAGGATGCTGACGGACACCTGGGCGACCTGACAATAGTAGGCCAGCAGCAGCACCGCGGTATTGCACGCCGCATGGTACGCAACTATCCGGAGATATTCAACAAGAACACCACCATTGTGGCACGTTCAACAACATCACACCGTGTAATGGCCAGTATGACTGCCGCCCTCATGGAGTTCTCAAGCATACTGCCCAAGATGAACATTGACTACAACGACAGTGATTTTGACAGAGGTTACATGAACTCTGAGGACAGGGCTATCAACAGCGCCAAGAACAGCCGCGAGAGAAACGCTGCAGTCAGCGAATTCAACGCCAAGCATAACAATCCGGAGCGTCTGATGTGCGCACTCTTTACTGATACGACATTCATTACCCGCTATGAAAGGACATCTTCATCAGGTTCAGTTTCCGTATCGGACCGTTCAGATGATCTCTACACAAAGATATATGACATTGCAGCCAACATGGGCAGCCATTCATATCTGGGATTTGACCTTGATGACGTATTCACTTTTGACGAGTGGTATGACTGCTGGCTCCAGAACAACCTCTACTGGTTCTCAGTATCAGGTTACCACAAACTCACACAGAACCTGGTGCCTTACGGCCACGCCACACTGCTCCAGGATTTTCTTGACAAGGCCGATATAGCCATTGCGAACGGCACCCCCAGCGCAAACCTGCGTTACGGACATGACACTGCCCTTTATCCGCTGCTCTGCCTCATGGAGGTTAACGACTGCGGTTATGCACCCGATGACATTGAAGACCTGGCCAGCAAGTGGGTCAACTATGACATTGTACACATGGGCAGTAACATCCAACTCATATTCTTCAAGGACAAGAACGGAAAGATCCTTGTAAGGGCACTGCTTGATGAAAAAGAGGCTACTCTGCCTGTTGAGTGCTACAAGGATGCCAAAGGCAAGGAGTATCCCTATTTCTACGAGTGGGACAAACTTGAGAAATACTACCGCGACATTCTGGCCAAGTGGGATAAGATTAAGGCCGAACTCCCCACCCCCACAACTTCAAGCAGATATTGATGCAACGGCTTGCAATTGGAATAGATATTGGCGGTCAATCCTCCAAATGCGGGGTTGTGACACAAGATGGGACCATACTCGAACAGAGTGTGGTCACATCATTGATTGACAGTTTTGATGACTATCTGGCACTGCTTACCGATACAATCAAGGAACTGATACGCAAGACCGCCTCAAAAGGTACGCCTGCCGGAATAGGCATAGGTGCTCCCAATGCCAACCGTCTGGACGGCACGATACGTTACGCCCCCAACCTGCGATGGGCCCGTGATGCAGAGGGCAATCCCTGTATCATACATCTGGCAGAACGTCTGGAGGCTGCAACCGGCCTTCATGTACGCATAACCAATGACGCCAATGCCGCTGCACGCGGCGAACATATCTACGGCGTAGCCAAAGGCATAGATGATTTCATTATGATCACCTTAGGTACAGGTGTTGGCAGCGGAATAGTAACCCACGGCCGTTTGCTTTACGGTCATGACGGTTTTGCAGGTGAATTAGGTCATGTATGCGCAGTCCAGGATGGGCGCCAGTGCAACTGCGGCCTTAAGGGCTGCCTGGAGACATATGCCAGTGCAATGGGAGTGGCCCGCACGGCACGCGAGTTTCTGCAGAAGGACAGCAGAGAGAGCCTGCTCAGAAAACTTGATCCGGAAAAGATCTCATCAAAGGACATCTATGACGCCGCCGTTCAGGGTGATGCGTTGGCACGTGAGATATTTGTATTTACAGGCCGGATACTGGGACGCGCATTGGGCGACTTTGTCAAGTTCAGTTCACCTCAGGCCATTGTTCTGTTTGGAGGTCTGACCAAGTCACGGGAGTTTTTCCATGACGAGATGGTCAAGGCTATGAATGACAACCTGATGCAGGTCTGGAAAGACAAGATCCAGATACTCTACTCATCACTCAAGGAATCAGACGCCGCAATACTGGGCGCAAGTTCAATGGTTTGGTAAACGCCCCACCCTATATATGAAGATCGGTTTTGACGCAAAACGCCTCTACAACAACTTTACGGGTCTGGGAAACCACAGCCGTACAACCATTGACCTGCTCACTGAATTCTATCCCGGGAATGAGTACCTGTTATACACTCCCAAGATAAAGCAGAACGCAGTAACCGACCCTTACAGAGAGAAAGAGGGTTGCAGGACCATACTTCCAAAAGGCATAGTCAAAGGCGGCCTGTGGCGGACATTCCGTCTTGCCGATGACGCCCGCAGGGACTCGGTTGACGTTTTCCATGGCCTTTCAAACGAACTGCCCGCGGGACTGGACATTCCGTCGGTAGTAACGATACATGATGTGGCATTCAAAACATTCCCTGACATGTATCATGCAACAGACCGGTTCACATACAATCTGAAATGGCGTTACGCCTGCCGCAAAGCAGACAGGATAATTGCCATAAGCGAATCAACAAAACAGGATATAATACGTTTCTATGATGTGGATCCAGGCAGGATTGAAGTTGTATATCAGCCTGTAAACCGCTTGTTTTACACTGATTACAAGGGTGTATGCCCCGCAAGTCTTGCCGAACACGTAAACGGCAAGCCGTACATTCTGTACGTTGGTTCCATCAACTCACGCAAGAATCTGCTGGGAGTGGTCAAGGCACTGGAACTCCTGCCAAAAGACCTTCAGATACCTGTTGTGGTAATCGGTGACGGGCGTGAATACAAACAGAAAGTGCTGAATTATATTGCCGGGCACAAATTGCAGGATAAGGTCATATTCACTCCTGAAAAAGTAGGCCTTGAAGGGTTACGTTACCTGTACAGCCATGCGCAGATGCTTGTCTATCCGTCATTCTATGAGGGTTTCGGACTGCCAGTGGTTGAAGCGCTCCTTTCAGGTTGCCCGGTAGTGACCAGCAACGTCTCCTCACTGCCCGAGGCCGCAGGACCGCACTCACTGCTGGTTGACCCCAACAATATTCAAGACATCTCAGACAAGATGAGCAGCATTCTGACTGACAGCGCATTACGTTCAGACATCATAACCCGCGGATATGATTATGCCAGAAAACAGTTCAGCCCCGATGTTCTTGCCGCACAACTCATGAATATCTACTCTGAACTGAAATAACGCAGACTGACAAAAAAATAAGGGGGCGTCACTTTTTTGTGTCGCCCCCTTATTATACGGCTGTTTCTACAATTACTCCTGAGTAGGAAGATCCTGAATCTCAATAGGAGAATCAAATGTAGTGGTTGATGACTCAGGGTTGATCATCTGATTCTCAATAGCCTCACCCTCCATGACCGAAGTAGAGTTGACGGCCTTGGGTTTTGCAACATATGCGGTAATGATGCTGAGAACTGCGATGCTTGCAATCAGAGTCCATGTAGTCTTTTCAAGTATATCTGTAGTCTTGCGTACGCCCATAATCTGGTTTGATGATGAAAAACCGGCTGCCAGACCACCGCCTTTTGAATTCTGGATAGTGACAATAAAGCAAAGGAACACTGCCAGAATCACAATGATAATGAGTAAAACCTTAAACATTTCTATTATTTTTTTTGATTTATCCTAACTAAAATCTCCAAATATCGGATTTGGTCCGCAAAGTAAATGCTTTTATTCGGAAAATTCAAATAAAGCGACTTAATTATTTCCAATGCCTTGTCGTATCTGTGCTGTTTCAGGAATATTCTTGCCAGCGTTTCGGTATAACAGGAATCATCAAGAGGCTCGTCTTTTTCTTCAACATCACAATCAGGCATATCTGCAGCGGCATTCAAGTCCAGTTTGATTGATTCACAGCCACTTGACAGAAAAGCATTCAGCAACTCCTCTGCTCTGGAACATATTGCCTTATCCCCTTCGGACTCCGGAATATCAGCAACCCCATCCATATATGACGACACATAATCTGACGGTGCGGCATTCAGTTCCGTCACATCAATATCATCCTTATTGTCGCCAAGAAACGAATCCAGGAGAAACGAGACTCTGGCATCGCGATTTTCTTCCATTACCAGTTTGCTACGGTTGCATTGAACACCTGGTCAACAATATCGTCAATCATCTGCTGTACCAACTCCTCCTGAACGGCAGAGAGTTGCTGCGATGCATCATATTCACGTGAAGCCGTAAACGACTTGTCAAAATCATCATTATGGTTCTTGTTGTTCCTGAACTTGACAGTAACGCTCATCTTTAACTGAACCATTGACGAATAGCCGTCGGCCGATATGGATTTGTTGGTCTGGTCATATGACGTTATCTCACCTGACAGCACCAGATCACCGTCACGCTTAACCTGACGGAGTTTGGTCTGATTGTTATAGATATCACTCAACGACGTGTTGAACATGGGAGCCATAGGGGCCCACTGATATGCCGCACGGTTGGTGAAAGCCTCAATCGTGATGGTTTTGATGAGATTGTAGTCTATTGATGCGCCATTCAACTTGTATTTGATGGAGCAGCCTGACACCGCTAACGATATTGTCAATACCGCAAGGACTTTCTTGAGAAACATGTTTTTCATTCCAGATTATACTCTTTGATTTTACGGTACAACGTACGCTCCGATATATTCAAATCAGCGGCCGCACCACGACGTTTGCCGCCATGTTTGGCAAGGGCACGCTTAATCATATCCTTTTCAACCTCATCAAGTGATAGGGTCTCCTCAACATAAACCTCAGTATCCTGAATGTCATCATCAGGCTGGGTGCTCTTTCTTGAAGTTGAAGGTATGTTCTGGACAGTAGTAAGGCCCTCATCGGGGGTTATTATCGATACAGGCTGCTGAACCGGCTGCTGTCCCTGTGAGAGACTGCTCACCTGGGCCTTGAGGTCCGTAACGTCACGACGCAGGTCAAACAGTACCTTGTACAGTATCTCACGCTCATTCTCAAATGAATTCTCCTGACGCTGTCCGCCTGCAAGCATGGGCAGCATTGAAGTGCGGCGGTCAGGCAGGTAATCCTGAAGCATCTCTGCGGTAATGACACGCTGGGTTGCCATTATTGAGATCTGCTCGGTTATGTTCTTGAGTTGGCGCACATTGCCCGGCCAGTGGTAGGTCATGAGCATCTGCTTGGCATCCTCCGATAGTTGCACTGCAGGCATGCGATATTTCTCTGCACAGTCTGCAGCGAACTTGCGGAACAGCAACTGGACATCGGCCCCGCGCTCACGCAATGAAGGCACCTTGATTGGAATGGTACTCAAACGATAGAACAGGTCTTCACGGAAACGGCCCTGCTCTATTGCCTTGAGCAGATCAACATTTGTTGCGGCAACTATACGGACATCGGTCTTTTCAACGGTGCTGGAGCCCACGCGGATAAACTCACCTGATTCCAACACGCGCAGCAGGCGGGCTTGGGTTGCCAGCGGCAGTTCAGCCACCTCATCAAGGAAAATGGTTCCGCCATCGGCCTCACCAAAATAGCCCTTGCGGTCACTTATAGCATTGGTGAAAGCGCCTTTTATGTGTCCGAACAGTTCTGAATCAATGGTTCCCTCAGGTATTGCACCGCAGTTTACGGCCAGATACTTTTTGGTCTTGCGCAGACTGTTCTCATGTATGATTCGTGGAAAAACATCCTTTCCGGATCCGCTCTCACCGGTAATCAGAACCGTCAGGTCTGTTGGTGCAACCTGCATGGCTACGTCAATGGCGCGGTTCAGTTCAGGTGAGTTTCCGATAATCCGGAACCTCTGTTTCATTCTCTGTATCTCCTCAACGTTCATATAGTTCTTTTAAAAAGACTGACAAAAATACACATTTTTGCCCATTTACTCAAATTTTGCGGAAATTTTGGCAGAAAAAACGGTCCTGTTTGCACTGTATCAAACAAGACCGCATCTATATTTGGAAATATTCTCAGAATCTGTAGCGCAAGCCTGCAAGCAGAATGCCCTGTTCGCCACAGCCTGCTTCAACAAATCCGCGCAACTGCTTACCCACTTCAACGCCTAAAACAGAGACTTGCCAGTTAAAATGAACGTCAGTTTTATCAGTGTTATGCTCTGATCTTTCTCCATCAAACTCTCTGATTTCATTACGCAAAGTGACACCTGCACCCAACTTTGAATACAGGCTCACCACATCACGACGCAACCAGTCAAACTTAAAGGCCGGCATTACGGTAAAATAGCGGTTAGACTTTTTTCCTACCTTATCCTCACCTTTATAACTGCCTTGAGTCAACTGTCCATAGGTAGTTATAGCACCCACGCCAAGCCAAGGCTTGACATGATAGAAATACTCCAAGCCGACAGTCCCAAAGAATATGTCATCCTTATATGTTTCACCAAAAATAGCACCAATCATATTTTCAATTATGTCAAGCCATTCAGAATTTGCAAGCGCTCCATATGAAACCGCTATTTCATGTTTTGAATCACTCTGTGCCTTGACACCCGTTACAGTCATCATTGCAACTGCAATAAAAAGAATAATCTTTTTCATGTTGTTTATTTCTATTTGACAGTCCATTTTCGACAAACAAAAATACACATTTTTATTAAGAATCTGCATACCTTTGCAATACTATGGATATTGCGTTGTACAGGGAGTTGGTAACGGCAGCAAAACCGTTATTTGAGGCCAATGAGTGGAGCAGGCTTAAGGGGTTGCTCCGTGAGGGTATTGCAAAAGGCGCGTACGGTACTGACCAGCATGGCGTTCCCGGGCTGGAACGCAGTATCAGGACCGGCATTGTCATTCTTGAAAAGACCGGACTCAAAAAAGCATCTTTGCTTACCGCCTTGTTTGACCCCATGATTCAGCAGGGGCTTGTAGCACGTGAACAGTTCCAAAAAGAGTTCGGTGATGATGCTGCACGACTCATTGAGGATATGTGCCGCGTCAAGGAACTATACTCCAAGCATGATTCAATAGCCGATGAGAATTTCCGCAAACTGCTGGTTTCATTCGCCCAGGATGTACGCGTAATCATCTGCCTGATAGCAGACCGATATGTGCTCATGCAGATGCTGGCGAGCACAACCGATACCGATTACCGCCTGCATGTAACTGAGGAGTGCCGTCTGCTCTATATCCCCATGGCCCACCGCCTGGGTCTGTACGCCATCAAGAGTGAGATGGAGGATATGGTTGTCAAGTATGAGCACCGTGACGTATATGATGACATAGCACGCCAGTTGAACGAGACCAAACGCGCACGTGAAGCCTATATCAAGTCTTTCATCGGGCCGGTAAAACAGCGTCTTGAGGAGGCCGGACTCAAGTTCACCATAAAGGGCCGAACCAAATCCATATCAAGTATCTGGAACAAACTGAAAGCCCAGAATACAACCCTGGACCATATCTATGACCTGTTTGCCATACGTATCATACTGGATTCTCCGGCCGATAAGGAGAAAGCGCAGTGCTGGCAGGTCTATAGCATAGTGACCGATATGTACCAGCCCAATCCCAAACGGTTGCGTGACTGGCTGAGCGTTCCCAAGAGCAACGGTTATGAGTCACTGCATATTACGGTGAACGGCCCTGAGAACCGATGGGTGGAGATTCAGATCCGAACCCGCCGCATGGACGATATTGCCGAGCGCGGTCTGGCTGCACATTGGTCTTACAAGGGTATCAAGAGTGAAGGTGCGGCTGACAGCGTGATGGCCAGCATCCGTGAGATATTGGAGCATGACACAAGCCCTGATGAACTGCGCCAGAACTTTGCGCTTGACATGTATCAGGAGGAGATATTCGTATTCACTCCTAACGGTGAGGTGCGTCAGTTACCCAAAGGTGCCACCGTACTGGACTTTGCGTTCTCCATTCACAGCCGCATTGGTCTGACCTGCGTAGGTGCACGCGTGGGAGGCCGCAACGTGCGTATCAGCCACAAACTGCAGAGCGGTGATACGGTTGAGGTGCTTACATCGGCCACACAGGTGCCCAAGCAGGACTGGCTCAACATTGCCGTCACATCACGCGCCCGCATGCGCATACGCCAGGGCATCAATGAAATACGCAACCGTGAGGCTCAGGCCGGACGTGAACTGCTGCAACGCCGTTTCAAAAACCGCAAGATAGATATTGACGAGAGCGATATGTCACGCCTCATTGTCCGTATGGGCTACAAGGGGCAGACTCCTTTCTTCCATGCGCTCATGGAAGAGGAGATTACGGTCGATGACGTGCTCAAGGTGTATGAGGAGATGCACGCCCAGACTGAGGCCGAGGTTCACAGCGCTCAGGATTTTGACATAGAGAAGACCTTTGCTGACACTGAAAGAAAAAATGCGCAGGACAATGATGTACTGGTGATTGATGACGGACTTACCGGACTTGACTTCAAAATGGCAGGTTGCTGCCACCCCATTTACGGTGATGATGTAACCGGTTTTGTGAGCATTAACGGCGGCATAAGGATTCACCGCAGTTCCTGCCCCAACATTATCCGCATGAAAGAACGCTACCCCTACCGCATTGTACGTGCACGCTGGTCAGGCAAGAGCGGCAGCCAGTACAGCATCACCCTGAACGTGGTGGGCCAGGATGACATCGGCATTATTTCAAACATATCATCAATAATAAACAAGGAACCCGATACTCTGCTCCGTTCAATCAACATTGACTCCAACGGAGGATTGTTCCAAGGGCGCCTGACCGTACTGGTGAGTGACCTCTCATCACTTGACCGTCTGACCAAGAAACTGCGCCAGATCAAAGGTGTCAGAGAGGTAGAGCGTACGCATTAGGGAC
>JAFZKA010000019.1 GCA_017551925.1 Bacteroidaceae bacterium
GACTTTGGTTTCAGTTTTGTTCCTGCCGGCATGAAAGCCTGGTACATAATGGCTGTCGATAAAGAGGGTGCAGTCATTAAAGAGATTACTGACAACGTTATCCCTGCGCGCACTCCTGTTATTATAGAGTGTGTTTCAGACAATGTCCAGGATAATAAGATTGATCTGATTTATTCTTATGCTGATGGTCCGAGTGACAATAATCTGAAAGGAGTATATTTCAACAACAGATACAGACTAAAGTCTGCCGATGCCCGCAAGGAGTTTGACAAGAGCACAATGCGTGTACTCGGTGTCATGTCTGACGGACGTTTGGGATATGTACTCTCAAAGGTTACTCCTGATTCAAAGACAAAGAAACAGTATCTTGAGGCTAACCAGTCTTATCTGATTGTGGGTTCTGACATTCCTGATGAGATTCCTTTGATTACTGAGAGTGAGTACAATGAGATTCTCGCCGCCAGGGCAGCAACAGTCGGTACGGTATCTGAGGGTGACAAGAAGTTTGATGTTTATATGATATCAGGTCAGAAGGTAGGTGTAATGAGTACTCAGGAGTTGGATATTCTGGCACCTGGAGTGTATATCATAGGAAACAGAAAGGTGGTTATCGGGCAGTAAGCCTTATGAAGTTTAAAAAAGACAGGTTCGCTTAAACGGCGAACCTGTTTTTTTTACTTGAACAGAGTGTATGAAACACTCACGTTTATTATCGGAAAGACTTTCATCGGCTTGACCAGATCTACGTATTTGCCGACTTGACCTATGATATTGTCAAGGCCGCTTACAATCTCTGTCCCGTCATGAGTATAGACCTTGGGAGTTCCGCCCCAGAACAGCAGGCCGCAGTCTACAGCAAATTTCAGACGGTCATTGCGTTTGTCTATAAGTCCGTTGTAGCCGGCGCCTAAATATGGTCTGAAAGAGTTGACTTTCATCTCAGCCTTGACCATGTTGTCCTGATCAGGTTCCATAATGTAGGGGACAGGTTTGCCGTCAAGGTCTGTACGGTCATTATATTCACCTACGTACATTCCCATACGACCGGAATCAAGTATTTTCTCATTGATCTGAGGCGGCAGTTCCATGCCCATGAATACTCCGTCAAGTTCTGTCTCATAAGGATTGTACTCAATGTCATAGACCTTGTCATATATGTTGTTGTACATGGTCACGCACAAAAGGGTTGTCATATCCTCTGTACGGTTATAGGCGCGTCCTATTACTGAAGGTCCGGCATAGAATCCTGCAGTGAAATACCATTTCTTGTTCCGGAACGGGTAAACGTCAACCAGCAGTTTGAAATTGTAGAAATTGGGCTCGCCAATCATATCAACATACTGGTCAATCTTGAATCCGGTCATGTCCTCAAGATAGCCTGCCATGCGGTTAAAACGCGAACGGCTTTCGCTGTCCGGCTTGCCGTTCTTGCCGACCTGTATGGTAAACTGCATGGGGAACTCAAAATGGGGGACCCAGTCAAACGCCGTACGTATGCCAAAGTAACTGTTCAATCTTGATTCAAGTCCTATTCCGATTCCTGTGGTAGCCGTTTCAAATGTTACTTTCAGGTCAGGATTAAAGGTATATAACTCAGGGTTGACAGAGAGTTTTTCAGGGTCCAACTTAAAAGGCAAGGCTGCCGCACTGTTTAAAAACAATGCGGCTGCCATGATAAGTGTTATTCCGAGTTTTTTCATCGGGATAAGTTACGGATATTATTTGACCAACTCCATGCCGGCCTTGATGGCCTTCTCATTGAGCGGCAGATACTTCCAGTTACGCTCTGATACGGAGTGCTTGATACCTTCCATTACATATTCCACATCAAGAATGGGGCGAATCTTCATGAATGCGCCCAGCAGGAACATGTTGGCTACCTTTGAGGCGTTGATCTTGGCTGCCTCCTCAATGGCCTTGATGGGGTAAATGGTAATGTCAGTACGGGTGGGCTTGCGAGTAATGGTACTTGGGGTGTAGATGAGTACGCCGCCGGGCTTTACCATAGGCTCGAACTTGTCCATTGACTGCTGGTTCAGAATAATAGCGGTGCTGAACTTCTGAAGGATAGGTGAACTGATGCGGCTGTCGCTAAGGATAACCGTTACGTTTGCTGTACCTCCACGAATCTCAGGGCCGTATGACGGCATCCAAGAGACTTCAAGACCCTGCATAAGGCCTGAGTATGCAATTATCTTACCCATTGAGAGGACACCCTGTCCTCCGAATCCGGCTATGATTATTTCTTCTGTCATGATTGTATTCTCCTTGTTATCTTGGTGCATTCATGTCCATGACAATCTTGCCATCAACCTTGATGTCACCCAGAGGGTATTTCTTGAACATGTTCTCAACCATCCAGTCATTGGCTGCCTTGGGAGTGAGGCCCCAGCCTGAGTTGCAGTTGGAAACAACCTCGACTATTGAGGTGCCCTTCTTGTCACGCTGGTTCTCAAATGCCTGACGCAGAGCCTTCTTGAGCTTGCGTACATTGGCAGGAGTGTGTACTGAATGACGGGTTACGTAGCATACACCGTCCAACTGAGCCAGCAGCGGGGTGATGTTGAGCGGGTAACCCATGGTCTTGACGTCACGACCGCGGGGGCAGGTGGTGGTCTTCATTCCCTCAAGTGTGGTGGGAGCCATCTGACCGCCGGTCATACCGTAAATACCGTTGTTGATAAAGACAATCACGATGTTCTCACCGCGGTTGCAGGCATGCATTGTCTCGCCGGTACCGATGGCGGCCAGGTCACCGTCACCCTGGTAGGTGAATACGAACTTGTCAGGCTGCACGCGCTTGATGCCGGTGGCAACTGCGCAGGCACGTCCGTGAGCGGCCTCAACCACATCAAACTTATAGAAGTCATAAAGGAATACGGAGCAGCCTACCGGTGATATGCCGATAACGTCATGCTCGATACCCATCTCCTCAATTACCTCGGCAATGGTGCGTACCACTACGCCGTGTCCGCAGCCAGGGCAGAAGTTGAACTGCTTCTCTGCCATCAGGCGGCTTTTCTGATATACCAGATTTTCAGGTTTGATTATATCGTTTACTTCCATTGCTCTGATTATTTGATGTTAAAGTAGTTGTAGAGAGCGGTCTCAATCTCCTCTGGTGTGGGAACCATACCACCCAGACGGCCAAAGAAGCCAACGGGTTTGCGGCCCTCGACAGCCAGACGGATATCCTCAATCATCTGACCGGCGCTCAACTCAACAGAGAACAGTCCCTTGATACGGGGATTGTCGGCGAGTTCGCGGATCTGGTCATACGGGAAAGGATAGAGTGAGATGGGGCGGAACAGACCTATCTTATGGCCTTTGGCGCGTGCCAACTCAATGCTCTTCTGTGCTATGCGGGCAATGATACCGAATGCTACTATTACGTAGTCAGCGTCATCACACTGAATCATCTCATAACGTACCTCGTTCTGCTCCATCTCGCGGTATTTCTTCTGCAGACGGATGTTTACCAACTCATGCTCCTGCGGCAGCAGGTTCAGTGAGGTGATATAACGGCGTTCCTTACCCTCAGGGGTACCGTTGGTAGCCCAATCAGGATACTCGGTAAAGCGCGGACGCTGTGCAGGCAGGTATATCTTTTCCATCATCTGACCAAGAGCACCGTCGGCCAGGATCATTGTGGGGTTGCGGTACTTGAAAGCAAGGTCAAAGCCCAGTGCAATGAAATCTGCCAACTCCTGTACTGATGACGGAGCCAGTGTAAGCAGTTTGTAGTCACCGTGACCGCCGCCCTTGACAGTCTGGAAATAGTCTGCCTGGCTGGGCTGGATTGTTCCCAGTCCGGGACCTCCGCGTGATACGTTGATAAGCAGACAGGGCAGTTCGGCACCTGCAAGATATGATATTCCTTCAGCCATCAGACTGATACCGGGACTTGATGATGATGTCATGACCCTGTGTCCTGTGGATGCACCGCCATAGACCATGTTGATGGCGGAAACTTCACTCTCGGCCTGGAGTACGGCCATACCTGTACGGGCAGTGGCATCGGTCTCCATAAGATACTCCATTACCTCCGTCTGCGGAGTGATGGGGTAACCGTAAAAGGCATCGGCGCCGGCGCGGATTGCAGCCTCGGCAATAGCCTCGTTGCCTTTCATAAGTCTCATTTCTCTCTCTTCCATAATTACTCCTCTACTTTTACCCTATAGACTGAAATAACTCCGTCAGGGCAGATAATGCCGCAGTTGGTGCAACCTATACATGCCTCGGGGTTTGCCATATAGGCATAATGGTAACCCTTGCTGTTGACGGCTGTTGACATACCCAACACCTGTTTGTCACAGGTATAGACGCACAGTTCACAGCCTTTGCAGCGTTCGCTATCAACTGTAACAGCACCTCTGATTTTTGCCATAGTAAATAATGATTTTGTATGATACTTGGTGTTATGATTATAATGGTGGTAAATCGTCTCCTGTTCTTGCAAACTCAACAAGGTTGATATCAAAAACCAGAGCCGAATATGCGGGAATACTTGAGTTTGATTTTGGGTTTGCACCATATCCCAGTTCTTGTGGTACATACACTCTCCAGAAATCTCCGCAATGCATATGTATCAGAGCGGATGAGATTCCTTTGACGCATGTCGAGACCTGTAATGAAGCCGGTATGTTAAGCGTCGGGTCAAGGCTGTTTGTCTTGAATGACTGGTCAACTACCTGTCCGTTAGGATAAGTGTCGGTTGGAATCAGTCTCAAACGGTAGTTTACGCGGACACTGTCTGTAAACAACGGTGAAACCGTACCGGTTCCTTTCTGAATGACCTCACAATAGACATAAGAACTGTTTCCCCATTCCTTGTCAGAGTCCAGGCTATATGACAGGAGTCTGAACATCTGTCCCTTAACGGCATTATCCACGTTTACGCCCTGGCTTATGAAGCCGGCGCATTCCTGGGCTTTGCCGTCAATAAAGTCAGCATTACGCTCCTCCCAGTTTGAGTGCTCGTCTGTCTGCTTGGTCTCGCCGCAGGAACAGAGAGTGGTCAGAGTGGCAACCCAAAGAACGGATAATGTGAGAAACCGTTTCATGATCAGAGAGTCTTGAGTACGCTGGTTATTGAAACGGTGTCAGAAAGAATATTGCAGAGATCTGCAATCTTGACGCGCTGCTGCTCCATGGTGTCACGGTTACGCAGTGTTACGGTCTTATCCTCAAGTGACTGATGGTCAACTGTTACACAGAACGGGGTGCCGATGGCATCCTGACGGCGGTAACGCTTGCCTATGGAATCCTTCTCATCATACTGGCAGTTGAAGTGGAATTTGAGATCGTTCTGGATTGAACGTGCCAGTTCAGGCAGTCCGTCTTTCTTGACAAGAGGCAGAATAGCCAGTTTGATGGGAGCCAGAGGTGCGGGCAGGTGCAGTACTACACGTGTCTCACCGTTCTCAAGTGCCTGCTCCTCATATGATGCGCACATTACGCTCAGGAACATGCGGTCAACACCTATTGAGGTCTCTATCACGAACGGAGTGTAACTCTCATTTGTCTCGGGATCAAAGTACTTGATGCTCTTGCCGCTGAACTTTTCATGCTGTGACAGGTCAAAGTTGGTACGGCTGTGAATACCCTCGACCTCCTTGAATCCGAATGGCATAAGGAACTCAATGTCAGTTGCGGCGTTCGCATAGTGAGCCAACTTGTCATGATCATGGAAACGGTAGTGGTCTGCGCCGAATCCCAGTGCCTGATGCCACTTCATGCGGGTCTCTTTCCATTTGGCGAACCAGTCAAGTTCTGTGCCGGGCTTGATAAAGAACTGCATCTCCATCTGCTCAAACTCACGCATACGGAATATGAACTGGCGGGCTACAATCTCATTGCGGAATGCCTTACCAATCTGAGCGATACCGAAAGGAATCTTCATGCGGCCGGTCTTCTGCACGTTCAGGTAGTTTACAAAGATACCCTGTGCAGTTTCAGGACGCAGATATATTTTCATTGCACCGTCGGCGGTTGAACCCATCTCAGTCTGGAACATCAGGTTGAACTGACGTACATCGGTCCAGTTACGGGTGCCGCTGATGGGGCATACAATGCCTTCATCAAGGATAATCTGCTTGAGTTCGTCAAGATTACCGTCATTCATGGCCTTTTTGTAGCGGTCATGCAGGGCGTCACGCTTTGCTATATGCTCCAGTACGTTGGCGCTGGTTGCACGGTACTTGGCCTCATCAAAAGAATCACCGAAACGCTTGCGTGCCTTGGCAACCTCTTTCTCAATCTTCTCATCATATTTTGCAATCTGGTCTTCAATAAGAACGTCAGCGCGGTAACGCTTCTTGGAGTCGCGGTTGTCAATCAGGGGGTCATTGAATGCGTCAACGTGACCTGATGCCTTCCAGATGGTGGGGTGCATGAATATTGCGGAGTCAATACCGACAATGTTGTCATGCAGCAGAACCATGCTCTGCCACCAGTAGGTCTTGATGTTGTTCTTCATTTCAACGCCTAACTGTCCGTAATCATAGACAGCACCCAGACCGTCATAAATTTCACTTGAAGGGAATACGAATCCGTACTCTTTGCAATGCGCTACAATCTTTTTGAAAACGTCTTCTTGTGCCATAATCAGCCTTTTTTCCGAAAATTTCCGCAAAGGTACTCTTTTATTTAATACAAAGGGGAATCCGCAGTCTTAAAAAAGGTAATAATGTCACTACACACAGGCAGGCGAGGTGTCAGTTGCTGTTGATAAATTAATGCCGTGCCGGGGCAAGTTGGGTGTCAGGAATTGGGATTTGTCATCAGAAATCAGTAATTTCGCATCCAAAGACATATTTCGGGCAATGAGTGACGAACTTGACAATATAGAAGAGACCGATGATTCACAGGTTGAAGGCCATTCATCTTACCAGCCGGTAAAGGATGATAACGGAATGATAAGACACCAACTGTCTGGCATGTATCAGGGCTGGTTCCTGGATTATGCCTCATACGTTATCCTGGAACGTGCCGTGCCGCACTTTGTGGATGGACTGAAACCTGTACAGAGACGTATCCTGCATTCAATGAAACGTCTGGATGACGGCCGTTTCAACAAGGTGGCCAACATAGTGGGTCACACAATGCAGTTCCATCCCCATGGCGATGCTTCAATAGGTGACGCCCTGGTCCAGATGGGCCAGAAAGACCTGCTTATAGAGTGTCAGGGAAACTGGGGTAATATTCTTACGGGTCACCGCGCTGCCGCTCCCCGATATATTGAGGCACGTCTTTCCAAGTTCGCTCTTGAGACCCTGTTCAACCCCAAGACAACAGAGTGGAAGGCATCATATGACGGCCGCAACAAGGAACCGGTCACGCTGCCGGTCAAGTTCCCCCTGCTGCTTGCTCAGGGTGCCGAAGGTATTGCGGTAGGTCTTTCATGCAAGATACTGCCGCACAATTTCAACGAGTTGTGTGACGCCGCAGTCTCATATCTGAGCGGTGAGGAGTTTCATCTGTTCCCTGATTTCCAGACTGGCGGAGCCGTCGATGTGTCACGCTATAATGACGGTGAGCGAGGCGGAATGGTGCGCATCCGTGCCAAGATATCAAAGGAGGCCGATAACAAGACTCTTGTCATAAATGAGATCCCATATGGCGAGAACGTAATGACACTGTGCGAGTCAATTGTCAAGGCCGGTGAAAAGGGCAAGATCAAGATCCGTAAGGTTGAGAACCTGACGGCCGATAAGGTCGAGATCCGTATATCGCTTGCTCCCGGCGTGTCAAGTGACAAGACGATTGATGCGCTTTATGCGTTTACGAACTGTGAGGTGAGCATATCGCCCAACTGCTGCGTGATTGATGAGAACAAGCCTCATTTCCTGACAGTAAGTGACGTGTTGCGCAAGTCTGTTGACAACACTCTTGCGCTGTTGCGCCGTGAACTTGAGATTGAACGCGGAGAACTGCTTGAGCAACTGCATTTTGCATCGCTTGAAAAGATATTCATTGAGGAACGTATCTATAAGGACCGTGAGTTTGAAGAGGCTCCCACCATGGATGCTGCCTGTGAACATATTGACGACCGTCTGACTCCGTACTACCCGCAGATGATACGTGAGGTCACAAAAGATGACATTCTCAAACTGATGGAAATCAAGATGGCCCGTATCCTCAAGTTCAATAAGGATAAGGCAGAGGAGGCTATTGCCAAGATGAAGGGTGATATAGCCCGCATAGACAAGGACCTGTCAAATATGGTGGGCGTCACCATACGCTGGTTCAAGATGCTCAAGGAAAAATACGGTCCTGCCTATCCGCGTCGTACTGAGATAAAGAATTTTGACACAATCGTTGCTACAAAGGTCATTGAGGCCAACCAGAAACTCTATATAAACCGTGCAGACGGCTTTATTGGAATGGAACTCAAGAAAGACGAGTATGTATGCAACTGCTCTGAAATAGACGATATTATCCTGTTCTATAAGGACGGTAAGTACAAGGTGGTCAAGGTTGCTGACAAACTTTTTGTAGGTCAGGGCATTCTCTATCTTGATGTGTTCAAAAAGAATGACAAGCGCACCATTTACAATGTGGTGTATAGGGATGGCCGTAACGGTGCCTACTTTATGAAAAGATTCGCCGCCACCGGTCTGACACGTGACAAGGAGTATGACCTGACACAGGGCAAGCCCGGGTCAAAGGTCATGTATTTCTCTGCAAATCATAACGGTGAGGCCGAGGTTATCAAGATAACGCTCAAGCCTAATCCAAAACTCAAGAAACCCATATTTGACAAGGATTTCAGCGAACTTATGATCAAGGGCCGCCAGTCAATGGGTAACCTGCTCACCCGCAATGAGGTGCAGCGTATCGGACTCAAGTCACAGGGCACATCAACTTTAGGCGGCCGCAAGGTGTGGTTTGACAAGGATATACTCAGGCTTGATTTTGACGGTCACGGTGAGTTCCTGGGTGAGTTTGACAGTGATGACCTGCTGTTGGTCGTAAACTCTGACGGTGAATACTATACTACTGCTCCTGATGCAAACTGCCACTTTGATGCGGGTCTTTTGCGTATTGAGAAATATGATCAGGGCAAGGTGTGGACCGCGCTTCTGTTTGATGCATCGCAAAAGGGATTCCTCTATCTCAAGAGATTCAATCTGGATCCGTCGGCAAAACGTATCAATATCCTTGGTGAAGAAAAGGGCAGCCGTCTGGTGCTTCTTACCGATACGGCCTATCCGCGTGTGCTGGTAACCATGGGCGGTGCCGACAGTTTCCGTGAACCGATGGAGATTGATGCCGAGAGTTTTGTCGGTATCAAGGGAGTCAAGGCACGCGGACGCAGGGTGACAGCGTTTGCTGTCCAGGATGTTGAGGAACTGGAGCCGTTGCGTATGCCGGAGCCTGTTCCGGAACCTGAGATATCAGATGAATCAGAAATAACCGAATCTGATGATGAAAAAGCAGATAATCCCGAAGACGGACAGCTCTCTTTATTTTAAGGTGTTGTCCATAGCGGCACTCCTGATCTTTCTGCCGGCATTGGTTCTGCCTGTGAAAGGTCAGTTGTCGGCTTGGGAACTGCCCGGATACAAAGAGAGGGTCAATGTATTCTCATTGGGCCTGGGTAGGACCACAGAAAGGGAGACCTACCTTTCATGGAGCACCTACAGCGGGACATCAGTTTCATTTGAGGAGGACAATTGGAAATGCTATTCTCCAGGTAAACTGTTCGGCTATGGAAGGACACATTCTTCAATCCTTTACAGTTCCTTGCGGAATCCTATAGGTGGCGGAAATACACTCTATCTTGAGGTAGAATGCTTTTATTCACGTGCATGGCACGCACTGCATACGGAGTCATCGGATTTGCTTGTAGGACCATCGGCCATGTTCAAGTTGGGAGGTATTTACAGCGGATCCAACTCCAACAATGTTGCTACGGGCGAGGGTTATCTGTCAATCGGTATATGTGCAGATTATGTCTGGCGTTTCAATATAGGCGGCAAACCTCTTGCTTTTCAGGCAAGTTTCTTTTCACCATTGGCAGGTATTGCACCGTCACCGAATTATGACCAACCGTATTGGTATGTTTACAAATACAATCAATATGCCAGTATGATCCACTTTGCATGGCTGGGTAACTATCGGGCTTTGACTCAACAGGCTGCAATAGTTTGCCCCTTGTCCAAAGGCAGTCTGAGGGTGGGGTGCACATATGACTATCTGGGTAACGAACTGGGAGGTCATCTTACACGTATATCAGATATTTCGTTCACCATAGGTTACGTTTACAGGTGGGAGAGAAAAGATTGAATGGAATGAAAAGATTGGCATTATATACAGCCTCTGTTCTGGTAATGGCTTTGTTGCTGTTGCTCCCGGTTTCATGCATAGGGAATGATGAGGACTTTTACGCGGAGTTTGCCAATACGCCCCGTGGTAATTTTACCGCATTATGGACCATCATGGACAGGCATTACTGTTTCTTTGACCTGAAAAAGAAAGAGTTGGGCGTTGACTGGAACCAGGTGTACTACAAGTATAACTCATCTGTTTCAGACAGGATGTCTGACAGGTCGCTGTTTGAGGTTTTGTGTTCGATGATAGGTGAACTGCGTGACGGTCATGTGAATCTTGTCAGTGCATATGATTACGGAAGGAACTGGCAATGGAAAACCGATTATCCGGCCAATTTCTCAAAAGACCTGCAGGATGCCTATCTGGGCAATGATTTCATTATGGCAAGTGTTGACAATTGCTATAAGGTATTGAGTGACAATATAGGATATCTTGCAGTCAAGGGTTTTTCAAGTCCGATGTCTTCTGGTCAGATGAACGTTCTTATCAGCAATTTTGCTTTGTGCAACGGAATGATCATTGATTTGCGTGACAATGGAGGCGGGTATGTGGCTGCTGCTGAAGAATTGGCCTCACGCTTTACTGAGGAGCGTATTCTGACAGGATATTCCTGCTACAAGAACGGACCCGGACACAATGATTTTTCTGATCTTGAGGAGAACTGGCTTGACCCTGACATGAGCAATCTGAGATGGACAAAGCCGGTTGTCCTGCTCGTTAACAGAGGCTGTTTCAGCAGTGCAAATGATTTTGCCAACATAATGAAAAGCATTCCTACCGTGACGCTGCTTGGCGATACCACCGGTGGAGGCGGAGGATTACCTATGGTTTCAGAACTGCCCAACGGGTGGCTTGTCAGATTTTCATCGGCCCCGTCATTTGACCCGGCAATGAATTGTATTGAGAGCGGCGTTGCGCCCGATATCAGACTTGATATGGATGAGGATGATATAAAGAACGGGGTTGACACATATATTGAATATGCCCGTAAACTTATTAATGACCGGATAATCAACATTAAGGTTAAATAAAATTACTTGGAATCATGAAGAGAGTCAGTCGTTTTATCATTGCTGTGATGTTAGTGCTGCCCTGTGTGACAATGTCAGGAAAGCAGACAAAGGTACTTAAGATTGATTTTAACAATCCTGTTCAGGAACGCATTGTAAGTGGCGTTTCTTCAATCAATGTAATGTCTTTGCTTGACGGAATGTCAAGTCCTGTAACAATGCTCAGTTATGTTCAGGCCATTGACGCCGCTGCGCAGGACAAAAACATTGGTATGATTTACATGACTCCTGACAATATCTCTGCCGGAGTTGCTCAGGTTGAAGAGATCAGAGCTGCGCTTGAACGGTTCAGAAAGACCGGAAAACCGGTTGTGGCATATTGCAGGAAACTGGGCACCCAGTCCTATTATCTGGCATCGGTTGCAGACAAGGTTGTGCTTGATCCTGCTTCGGAGAGTTTTATTACGGGCATATCCTCAATGCATTTTTTCCTTAAGGATATTCTTGATGTCCTGCATGTTGATATGCAACTTATCCGTCATGGCAAGTATAAGGCTGCCGGCGAGATGTACACACGCAGCAGTTCAAGTCCTGAAAACCGTCAGCAGAATGAGGAACTGTTGGGCGCAATGTGGAAAAGTATGTCCGCTCAGGTTGTTGCTTCACGCAATTTCAGCGCTGATGACCTGAACGGTTGGATTGACAATCTGGATCTTTGCACTGCACAGGATTTTAAGGACAAGGGACTTGTTGACGAGACCTGGTATATAGATGAGATGGAAAAGTACCTGTGTGAGCAGAGTGGCGCAGAGAAGATTGAGGATGTGAGTTTTGTCAAGATAAACAAATATGCTTCAAAACTTAAGAAAGGCAGTCGCAAGAACAGAATAGCCATAATATATGCTGACGGTGATATAGTTGATGACGGTTCTGATGCAAATGTAGTCGGTCCCAAACTGGCGTCAGTAATCAGAAAGGTACGTGAAGATAAGAAAGTCAAGGCTGTAGTATTACGCGTAAATTCTCCGGGCGGCAGTGCGCAGGCTGCAGAGGCAATTCGTCGTGAGTTACAACTTTTGCGTGCACAGAAACCTGTTATCATGAGCCTTGGCGATTATGCAGCATCGGGCGGTTACTGGATATCTGCTGAATCTGACCAGATTTTCATTGACAATGCCACCGTTACCGGTTCAATCGGTGTTTTTGCCTTGATTCCGAACTTGGGAGATGTTGCCGGCAAGGTCCTGAAGGTTAATGTCGAGACGACAAATACATCAGCTCATAGTGATATGATGACTGTTATGCGTAAACTGAGCGATGAAGAGGTGGCATTCATAGAGAAACAGATTGAGAAAGTATATGATGATTTCACGTCAATTGTGTCGAACGGACGCGGAATGAAAAAGGATGAGGTCGATGCTATCGGACAAGGGCGCGTATGGTCCGGGCTTGATGCGCTAAGCATTGGATTGGCTGACCGTAATGGTGGCTTGCAGGATGCTATTGCTTATGCTGCTGAAAAAGCCGGGCTTGATAAGGATGACTATCGTTTGGACCTTTATCCTGAGGTTAAGGAGGTTTCTCTACTGCAGATGTTATCGGGCAAAGAGATTGAGGATCCTGATGAACTGTTGACTACCAGTGTTGGGAGTCAGATATCACTTGAAGATCTGTTCCCTGTTTTGGCCAGGTTGAGAGAACTGGATAATATTATGATTATGGCCAGAATGGAGAGTATTATTGAGATACGCTGACATTTTGGTCGTTATTGTAAAAAGAATTACTTTTGCAGCGCGTTCCGGGTATGGAACGCGCTTTCAGTTGCGGGCGTGGCGGAATTGGTAGACGCGCTAGACTTAGGATCTAGTATCTAAGATGTGTAGGTTCGAGTCCTATCGCCCGTACGAATAAAAACAGCCGACCTTTGGGGCCGGCTGCTTTTACTATTTGATTTTTGATCAGAACTCGTAAACAAGTCCAAGCCAAAGATCAGATACGTGAAGGCCTAAACCTATGTTGTCCTTGTACTCACCGCCAACGGCATTGTTCTCATGTGAATAGTAAAGACCATCCATCTTTGCCAACAGTGAGAAATTGTCAGATACTGAATATTTAATACCTGGCTCAAGCATGAGTGATATGTGCCACAGGTTGGCGCCGCTCGGTGATACTATTCCATACTCAAGACCGCCTTGTACGAACATGCTGAAATCACCCTGGGTAAGGAATGTATATCTCATGAAAGGAGCAAAAGCAAACTGGAACTTCTCAGATTGAGTAATGTTCTTTTCTTCTGCAATCTTGAAATCAATACCAATCTCAAGATTGTCTTCAATTTCCATACCGATTGAAGGAGCCAGAATGGCAGAAAACTGCTTTGGATTGTTGTTGTACTGCGTTTTGCTGTCAATTGCGAAACATCCACCTACCCAATACTTTGCGCTTACGGTCATGCATGATGCCAAAGCAACAATTACGAATAAAAATTTCTTCATAACTTTTTGAAAGTGATTTGTTATTAAAAAGGGTTATTAATAGTCCTTGTGTAGTCTGTATTTTTCTTTTGACGGGCCAAAGATAGCAAACGTTTGTTAAAATAAAAAATTTTAATTAATATTTTCATGCTTTTGGCTTATAGGCAAAAAAACAGCCGACCTGATGGGCCGGCTGTTTATAATTATTTGGAAGAATCAGAATGAGTAAACTATTCCAAGTGAGAGTTTGTCTTTGAAATCAACACCAAAGTCGCTCTTTGTGTTGCCATCGCTGTAGCTTGTAAAGTACAGACCTTGACCTAACAGAGCAACAAATGAGAACTTTTCAGAAACTGCATATTTGACACCCGGCTGAATGGCAACACCAAAGTTTGATGTTCCGTCATCTCCAACCTTATTGTAGTTAAATGCTACTTTTGCCTGTCCGAAGATACTGAAGTTGCCTTCTGAGAAGAATGTGTATCTTGCAAATGGAGCAATCTGGAAATTGGTGGTTTTAGCATCTCCAACTTTTGTTCCGCCAATGCCGCAACCAAGACCTACCTCAATCTGGTCATCCAAAGCATAGCCTACTTCGGGTGAGATACCCCAACTGGTGGTTGCATCACCATCTTTTACAGAATTGGTGCTGAAGTTGAAACTTCCACCTACCCAGAACTGTGCACTTGCTGTCATACATGTTGCCAGAGTTGCAACTACAAATAAAAACTTCTTCATAATTCTTTTAATTAATTGATAATGAATAATGTTAAGAAATTCTCAATTTTATTTGGTTAATAAAATTGGCTCAAAGATAGAAAAAAGATGTTAAGATGGAAAAAAATTCAAGAAAAATTTGTTTTTCATGTCTGTGGGCCAATTTACGTTATTTTTCTATTTTTGCGCTATAATGAATATAGAGGAGATTTACAGCAGGTTCAGGGAGTGCTCGGGCGTTACGACCGACAGTCGCAAATGCGGTCCGGGACTGATGTTCTTTGCGCTCAAGGGTGAGCGTTTTGACGGCAATGAGTTTGTTCGCGGAGCGCTGGAGCAGGGCTGCAGGTATGCA